>JANYAA010000484.1 GCA_025355255.1 Chloroflexota bacterium
TGCTCGATGACGATCTTCTTCATTCGCTCGTACGTCGTGGCCACGAGTGTCTCCTCTGCGGGTGCTAGCGCCTGGTGGGGTTGAGCTCACGGGCCACTCGCCCGAGCACGCCGTTCATCAGCCGCCGCATCGGTTCTCCCGAGTACGTGCGGGCGAGCTCGACCCACTCGGCGATCGCCACCCGGGCCGGCGTCGCCGGGGAGTGTAACACCTCGCAAAGGGCGCAACGGAGCAGAGCTCGGTCCATGCGGGCGAGCTGGACGACCGGATATTGAGGTGCGACATCGCCGATTCGAGCATCAATCGTGTCGCGGTGGAGGGTCACGGCGGCAACCAGGGCGCGGGCCGCAGATGCGGTCTCGGCGTCGCCCTCAACCGCGAGATGGCGCTCAAGGACGGCCTCCGCGGTGCGCTGGCCAAACTCCGCCTCAAAGACGGCTGCAAGCGCGAGACGCCGACCCGCGCGACGGCTGCGGACGAGCTCCTCGTTCAGGCGATCGGGCCGCGGCGCGCGGTGCCGCGGCGCGCGAGCGTCAGCCGCCGACGCCATCGACCACGACGGTCACGCCGCCCAGATCCATGCCGAGGAGGCGGACCACGGCCGAGGCCACGGCCTGGCGCACGGCTGCGGTGAGCGGCACGAGACGCTGGCGCGGCTTGGCGACCACCCACACGGAAACGCTGACGCGGCCATCGCGGACGCGGATGCGGACTGACGGGCCAGCCACGAGGACCCGCCAGGCGGGGCCACCGCGGCCGACACGCTGGACGCCGGGGACTTCCAGCGCGGCGAGACGGACGGTCTCGCGGATGACGCCGGTGCCGACAGCGAGGGTGGACACGGCTAGCCTCCGCTCGTGCTGAAGTGGTCAGGGCCGGCTGCGCCGTCCGCAGCCTGCGCGGCGTCGCCGGCGTCCGCGGCGCTCTCAGCGAGCCCGAGGGACTCGGCGATGAGCTCCGTGACACGCTCGCGGGCCGTGCGAGCACCCACATCGACGGCCCACCACGCCATCCGCCGCTTGGCGTTGCCGTGGGTGATGATCATCGGCCCGCGCACGCCTAGCAGCGGCGAGCCGCCAACGACCTCGTAGTCGAAGGCCGTGCGGATCCGCTCCACGCCTGGGCGCAGGAGCAGGTACGCGAGCTTGCCGCGCAGGTTTCGGCGGAACTCGCCCGCAAGCAGGTCCTTGAGGATGTAGCTCGCAAGGCCCTCGAAGAACTTGATGACGACGTTGCCGACGACGGCATCGCAGACGACGACGTCCGCTACGAACCTTGTGAGGTCACGACCCTCGACGTTGCCGATGAAGTTGAGATCGGTCTGGTCGATGAGCTCGGTGGCGCGGCTGATGCGCGCGTCGCCCTTGCCCTTCTCCTCGCCTATGGAGAGCAGCGCCACACGCGGGTTGGGCACCCCCATCACGCGCTCAGCAAAGATGGAGCCCATCCGAGCATATTGCGCGAGGTTCTCGGCCGTGGAATCCGGGTTGGCGCCGATGTCCAGCAGCAGGAACGGCTTGGCGCCGGGCAGCTGGACGGCGAGGGCGGGCCGGTCGATGCCAGGCAGCGTGCCGAGGATCAGCTTGGCGGCGGCAAAGCCCGCGCCCGTGTGGCCGGCGGTGACGACAGCGTCGGCCTGGCCGTTCTTCACGAGTTCTGTTGCCACGCGGATGGACGACAACTTCTTGCGTGCGAGGGCGCGCGCGGGATGCTCTTCCATGCCCACGACCTCGGGACCGTGGACAAACTCGACATTCGTCGGGGCATCGCCTGCGAGCGTGCGCAGCAGCGGCACATCGCCCACGAGGATCACCGTGTCCGCCGGGTGCTCACGCGCCCAGCCTACGGCGCCAGGGACCACTTCCGGCGCGCCGTGATCGCCACCCATGGCGTCGACCGCGACGCGGACGCCGCGCCGGGGCGCCTGGCTGCGCCTATCAGGATCGACTGAAGGGCTCACGACCCTGCTACGCGTTCTCCTCGCCAGCGGACCCACCCGCCGACTTCAGGTCAACAGCCTGACGACCGTTGTACCAGCCGCAGTTCGGGCAGACCCGGTACGGCAGCTTCGGCTCGTGGCAGTGCGTGCAGTCAACGAGCGTCGGCAGGGTGAGGGCGTGGTGGCTCCGCCGGTCCATCTGCCGCGCGTGAGCGACCTTTCGCTTCGGCACACCCATGTAGGTTCCTGCTCCTCTCGGGGCTCATCACGCGGGATGTCCCCGCGACTCGGTCATGTGGTTCGGCCACCCTGTCTGGGCGCGCCGTGGCGCGGCCGCAAGACGCGGGGCCGCCCGGCAGTCTATCGCCTATTCCGCGTCCGCGTCGACCCGGAACGCCCGAAGCGCCTCCAGGCGGGGATCAATGGGGCCGTCCCCGTGGACGTGGCCCGGCGACAAGCGCTCGCCGCACTCCATGCAGAGCCCCGGGCAGTCCACCTCACACAGAGGCGCGATGGGCTCCTCCAGACTGAGCGCCTCGGCCAGCAGCGGGCGCAGGTCAAGCTCGTGGTGGTCCGTCAGGCGCGTCGTCTCGGGGTCCTCGCCCTCTTCGAGCGCCACCGCCAGACCGCTGCCGAGGTCGATGCTGGGCAGGACCTCTTCCTGAAGCCGAACGCGCACCGGCGTGTCGGTAGGGCGGAGACAGCGCACGCACTCGCCTGCAAACCCCGTGCGCAGGTCGGTCTCCACGATCAGCCCGCGGTTGGTGCGCAGCAGCCGCATGCCGCCTGACACGGGCTCCGTGAGCACGAGGCCCTCGCCCGGGTCAACGTCCACCTTGTCAATGCGGTACTCCCGCACAGACCCGGGCGCCTCGGCCATCAGGCCCGATACGGCGAACGTGAGCGGGTCCCCGGTCGGGTCAACCGGCCGGGTGGGATGCGGATCCGAGACGCTCACCTGCGTCCGCGGCCGTCTCGGTTCCAGTCGTCGCCGCGCTGCGCGTTACCGTTTGCCACACCCGGCAGATGGTCATCGTCACGGTCATCGTCGGGCGTCGCGACCAGCGCGGGCTGCGAGGCTGGCGCCAGTGACGATGCGTACGCGGCGCGGCGCTCCTCGAGGAGGTGCATGCCGCCTTCGATGGCAACCAGCGTGCGGTCCACCTCGGACGCGAGATCGTTGAGGACCGAGCTTGCGTACTCGTCTGACCCGTTGCGGATAGCCGCAGCGTCCGCCTGGGCCTGGGCGAGGATCTGCTCGCTCTGAGCGGCCGCCTCCTCGATGAGACCGCGCTCTGAGATCAGGTAGGCCGCCTGCTCCTGCGCCCGAGCCACAATCTGCTCGGCTTCCTCCTGCGAGTGCTCCATGATCTTGTCCCGATCATGGCTGATCCGCTTCGCCGCCCGGACTTCCTCGGGCACGGCGGAACGGAGCTCATCGATCAGGGAGAGGGCCGCCTCCCGATCTACGATGACATTGCGCGTCAGCGGCATCGATCTGCCGTTGGCGATCAGCGACTCCAGCCGCTCGACAAGAAAGATGATGTCCAGGGCTCGGCTCCCCAGGCTAGGCCCTCTGCGGGGCGTTCGGCGGATTATCGCACGCAACCAACCAGCAGCGGCGACACCTTCAACGCCCGGCGAGGGCAGCCCGGACGGCAGCGTCGGCTTCGGGCGGCAACATGCGGGACACGTCGCCGCCAAAGAGCGCGATCTCCTTGACCAGGCTAGAGCTGACGTAGCTGTGCTCAAGGGAGGTCATGAAGAACACGGTGTCGATGTCGGGCGCCAGCTGGTGGTTGTTGTGGGCCAGTTGGAGCTCCGCCTCAAAGTCCGCGATGGCGCGCAGGCCCCGGACGAGGGACGCGGAGCCAACCTTGCGGCAGAAGTCCACGGTGAGCCCGTCAAAGGTGCGGACCTCCACGCGACCAGCGAGCGACGGATCGGCGGCGATCGCCGCCTCGATGATCGTGACGCGCATCGCGGCGGGCAGCAGCGGCGACTTGCGCGGGTTTCCCAGCACGGCAACGATGACGTGGTCGAAGACGCGGGCGGCGCGCCGGATGATGTCGAGGTGGCCGTTGGTGATGGGGTCAAACGAGCCCGGGTAGACCGCGGTCCTCATTGCTCGTCCGCCTCCACGCTATCCCGGCGCCGGTAGAAGGTCAGCGCCGTCTCGCCAAACCGGCGATCCCGGACGGATGCTAGCAGCCCCACCTCGGGCGGCGGGGCATCGCGCCAGAAGTGCTTGGCCGCCACGACGCCACCGGGCGCGAGAACGGGCTCCACGAGCTGGAGCGCGTGGATGAGCGCGTCAGTATCCGCGTACGGTGGATCCGCCAGGACCACGTTGTACGGCGCGTCCGCCTTGGCACCGGCATCGTGGTTGAGCCAGCCGGCAACGTCGCGCCGCACCACGGTTGCGCGGTCCGTGAGCCCCGTGCGTCGCAGGTTCTCAGCAATCACGCGACAGGCGCCGCCATCCTTCTCAACAAACACCGCGTGGGCCGCGCCGCGCGACAGCGCCTCGATGCCGCCCGCGCCGCTGCCCGCAAACAGGTCCAGGACGCGGGCGCCCTCAAGCTCGGGCTCCAGCACCGCGAATAGGGTCTGCTTGACCCGGTCGCCGATGGGGCGGGTGCCGGGGCCAGGCGCGGCCAGTCGCACGCCGCGCGCCGAGCCTGCGATGACCCGGCCGGCGTCAGCCATGGTTACGCCCGGTCATGCGGCCGCTCACGCCGCACCCGCCGGATCGCCCTGGAAGACGCGCGCCAGCCAGCCATGGCGCAGCTCGCGCACCAGCTCCGGATCGGTCGTCGGGAGCTCCCCCGAGGCTGTCACCAGCTGCTCGGCGTGTTCGCGCGCCAGCGTTGCCAGCTCGCGATGGACGGGGTTTGCAAGCGTGGCGACGCGGAGCCGCGGAAGACCGCTCTGCGCCAAGCCAAGCACGTCGCCCTCGCGGCGCAATTCAAAATCCCGCTCGGCAAGCTCAAAGCCGTCCGTGGTTGCCGCCACGGCGCGCAGGCGCTCGTACTCCGTGGTGTCCTCCACGGCGCTGCTCACCAGCACGCAGAAGGACTCCGCGCTCCCCCGCCCCACCCGGCCGCGAAGCTGGTGCAGCTGGGCGAGGCCAAATCGCTCCGCCTCCTCAACCACCATCATCGTGGCCTCGGGGACGTCCACGCCCACCTCCACGACGGTGGTCCCCACCAGCACATCGATGTCGCCGTCGCGGAACGCACCCATCTCTCGGTCCCGTTCGGCAGGCTTCAGTCGTCCGTGGACCAGACCCACGCGCAGCGGCGCCAACAGGTCCTTCAGGCGTGCGTGCTCGGCTTCGGCTGCAGCGGCCCACGCCGTCTCGAGGTCCTCATCCGGCAGCTCCTCGTCGCCTTCGAAGCCCTCGTCGTCTCCGCCGGCGCCCGCCTTCCCGCCAGCCGCCGGGCCAATGCGCGGGACCACGACAAACGTCCGATGCCCAGCCGCAGCCTCCGCGCGAACCCGCAGCCACGTCCCGTCCAGATCGCCCGGCCGCCGGATCCCCGTCCGGATGGGCGTCCGCCCGGCCGGCGCGGCGCGCAGCGCAGAGACGTCGAGGTCCGCATACAGGACCTGCCCCAGCGTCCGGGGGATGGGCGTGGCGGTCATGAGCAGCACATGCGGCGGACGGCCGGGGCCGGCCTTGGACTCCAGCACGCTCCGCTGCTCCACGCCGAAGCGGTGCTGCTCGTCCACCACCACCACGGCCAGGTCAGCAAACTTCACGCTCTCCTGCAAGAGCGCATGCGTACCCACGACAACCTGCGCCTGGCCGTTGGCCATGGCCTCGGTGGTCTTGGCGCGGGCCTTGGCGTCCAGCGAGCCCACCAGCAGCGTGACCGCGATCCCGAGGTCCTCGAGCAGCGCGCCAACCGTGGCGAGGTGCTGCCGGGCGAGCAGGTCCGTGGGCGCCAGCAGCGCACCCTGCCGGCCGTTGAGCGCGGCCGTGGCGAGCGCCCAGGCGGCAACGGCGGTCTTGCCGGAGCCCACATCACCCTGCACCAGCCGCAGCATGGGCACCGGGCGCGCAAGGTCAGCGCGGATTTCGTCGATGACCGTGGCCTGGTCCGGCGTCAGCTCGGCCGTGCGGTCCAGCTTGCGGGTGAGCGACGCCTCGAGCGCGAGGCGGATACGCATGTCGTCCCCATCGGCCAGCGCCACGGGCACCGTGACGTCGCGGCCGCGGACACGGCGGCGAACCACCATGCCCAGCTGCAGCGCCAGAAGCTCGTCGTACGCAAGCCGGCGGACAGCCGCGTCGCGCGCCTCAAAGGATTCCGGGTAGTGCACGGCCTCCAGCGCCGTGGCGATGCCCGGGACGGCCGCCTCCTCGCGCAGCGCCGGTCGCAGGTACTCGGGGTACTCGCGGCCGTCGCGGTCCAGCGCCTCGCGCATCGCCAGACGCAGGCGCGCAACCGTGACGCCGGCGGTGAGCCTGTACACCGGGACGATGCGCCCGGCGTGGAGCGGCGAGACGGCCGCCGCAGGCTGGAACTGCGGGTTGTCGATGATCACCGTGAACCCGCGCCGCTTGATCTTGCCCGAGACCACAATCTCGTCGCCCGGGCGCAGCCGCCGGTCGATGTATTGGCGGCCAAACCAGGTGGCTTCGGCCGTGCCGGTGTCGTCCGCCAGGTGGGCCGTGGTGACCTGCACCTTCTTGCGCCATGTTTGCTGGACGTTGAGGCCAAGCACGGTGACGCGGGCCGAGATCACGGTGCCGTCCTGGACATCGTTGAGGTTACCGAGCGTGCGCATCTCGCGCAGGTCGTCGTACCGGCGCGGGAGGTGGAACAGGAGATCCTGAACGGTCTCGATGCCCAGCTTGCGGGCGCCGCGCCGCAGCGGGTTGGCGGCGTTCAGCCCGGCATGGCCGACGGGCATCTCGAGGCGGTCCCACGGGTCGTCCGGGACCACGATGACCGGGGCCGGGCGGAGCGCCGCGGCACCTTTGCCGCGCGTCGGCTTGGCGTTCACTTGGCGATCACTCGGCGGAGATCAGGTACCGGTAGTGCGGCTGGCCGCCGTGGACCACCTCGACATCGGCGCCCGGCGCCAGCTCGCGGATGGCGAGGACCAGCCGCTCCGCCTCGTCGAGCGTGGCGTCCATGCCGTAGTACACGGTGAGAAGGCCAAAGCCGCCGTCAAGCTTGGCAAGTCCGGCCAGCACCGCCCGCTGCGGATCGCCGTCCACGGCCAGCAGCCCGTCATCCGGGTCCAGCACGATGGTCTGGCCCTTCTTGACCTTCTTGCCGGTCACGGTGGCGTCGCGCACGGCCTCGGTGACCTGCATCGTCTGGAGCGCGCGGCCGGCCTCGGTCATCCGCTTAGCGTTGGTGGCGGCGTCCTTGGTGCGGTCCAGCTCGAAGAGCGCGGCGACCCCCTCCGCGCAGTTGCGCGTGGGCACCACGTGGACCACGCGATCCGTCATGGAGGCCACCTGCTTGGCCGCGAGCACCACGTTGGGGTTGTTGGGCAGGATCAGCAGCTCATCGGCGAGCGTGGCGCGGACCGCCTCGAGCAGCTCGCCCGTGGAAGGGTTGGCGCTCTGCCCGCCGCGAACCACGCGGAAGGCGCCGTACTCGCGGAACGGGGCGGCCATGTCTGTCAGAACGGCGGCCAAACCGTCTGACGGCGCCACCGCGACCACGCCCAGCGGGAGCCTGGTGACTTCGGCTGCGGGCGCCAGAGCCGCGGCCGAGACCGCGACGGCTTGCGCGATGACCGATGCGACGGGCTTGGCGGATGTCGATGCCGACGACGAAGCCGTCGGGAACGACGGGACCGCGGGTGCGGCCTCGCCCACGAAGGCCGCCGCCTTCGCCTCGCGGACTTCGGTCGCCTGCCCGTCAAGGTTCTCGATGGTAATCCGCGACAGCGCGCCAATCGACAACCCGTACGCGATCACGGCGTCCGGCCGGTCATTGTGGACGTGCACCTTGACGAGCGTGGGGTCCCCGGCAACCAGCACCGAGTCGCCGATGGACTCGAAGTGCGTCTGGATGGCCGGGATGTCCAGCGGGTGGCCCTCGCGCGCCCGGACCAGGTACACCGTCTCGTAGCCGTAGGCGGTCTCCTCAACGGCGGACACCGCTTCGCGCGTGGGGGCGCGCCCCGCGGGCGCCGTTCCGGTGGCTGAGTTGACCGGCCGGCCGCGCGTCGCCTCCAGGGCGCCTTGGAACAGCCGGAACAGGCCCTGCCCGCCGGAGTCCACAACGTGGGCCTCGCGCAGGACCGGCAGGAGCGACGGCGTCTTGGCAACCGCCTTCTCGGCCGCGTCAACGGTGACGGACAGGACGTATTCGGCATCGTTGTCGCGCTCGGCCGCGGCAATCGCGGCGGCAGAGGCTTCGCGGATGACCGTGAGGATGGTGCCTTCGACAGGTTTGGCCACCGCCTTGTAGGCGTTGCGCGAGCCCGCATCGAGCGCATGGGCGAGGTCCAGCCCGTTGAAGCGGCGCTTGCCGGCGAGGCCGTGGGCGATGCCCGCGAGGATCTGGCTGGTAATGACGCCGGAGTTGCCGCGGGCGCCCATGAGCGCGCCGTAGCTGGCGGCATGCGCCACGGCGGACGCATCAACGTCCGGATTGGAGCCCACACGGTCTGCCTCCTCCAGCGCCGCACGCACGGTGGCCAGCATGTTGGTGCCGGTGTCGCCGTCCGGGACAGGGAAGACGTTGAGCGCGTTGATCTCCTCAACGTGGGCCTCAAGGTTGGCGACGGCGCTTCGGAAGGCAGCGAGGAACCCGGCGCCGGATCGCGAGCGGCGCGCCATCAGGCGACGTCCGTCCCGCTGGCGGCCAGCGCGTTGGTGTCGGGTTGGTCTGCCTGGGGCTGCGGCGCGGCTGCCGGGGCAATCCCGTGCTCGTGGCGGAGGCGGCCGATGCGGATGGAGATCGAGTCGGGCTCGCGGGTCAACGCGTTCTTCAAGGTGTAGCGGACGGCCGCCTCCACTTGGCGCGCCACCTCGGCCACGGGCAGCCCGTACGCCACGGTGAGGTTGAGCTCGATGTCGAACGTGTCGCCCAGGCGCAGCTTCAGCCCGGGATGGGCGAGGCCGATCCGGCCGAGGATTCGCCCGGCCGCACGACCGCCGGCAAACCCCGACACGCCGTACACCGACAGCACGGCCGAGCGCACAAGGTCGCGCAGCGCACGCTTTGTGACGAGCGAGCGGCCGGTGGGCTGGGCGGTCACGCGGGTCTGGACCTCCTCGCGGGCCGCGGTCCCTTAGGCTGGGCCGCGACAATTCCCCCGGCGGCGAGCCGGAAGTGGTGTGCTACGATACCACCCCGTTCGCGCCGGACTGCTCCTGCGCGGCCTCGTTCCTGCACCAAACCGAGGATCTGACAGCACCATGTCACGAGCATGCGCCCTCTGCGGCAAGGTCTCGATGGGCGGCTTCAACCCGCAGTCGTCGGGCATGAACCGCGTTCGCGCCCATCGGCGCTATCAGCCCAACCTCCAGCTCACGACGCTCGCGAAGAAGGGCAACCCTGAGAAGGTTCTTGCCTGCACGCGCTGCCGCCGGACGCTGACCAAGACCGTCCGCTAGTCCGCTAGCCCCCGCGTCTCACGCGAGCCGGTCGCCCAGGCGGCCGGCTTCTTCGTGTCTGGCGCATCGTTGGGCGCCGTGGTGCGCTGCGGCTGGTTGGCTCGCCGTGCCGGCCGCTCCTCCATATACCGCCCGGAGCGGTGTTAGCCACTTCCCAATCACCGCCCCACGCTCGCGCTCAGCCCGTGTACCACCCGGGGCGGTGTAGAAGCCCGATCTGCGCCTTACCACCACCCAGGGCGGTATCTGCGCCGGCGATTCCGAACCGCGTCGGATGTCGCCGCTCCTGTCGCTGTTGGGCGCCGCGCCATCGGCCTCGCCATCCGGCGTCGGCTTTGGGCGTCGCCATTGCGCCATCCACTTGTTCGGGCGTGGACCGGCCTCGGGTACTCTTCGCTCGAGGAGCTGACCGCATGAGCCCGTTCATCGATGATCATCGCGCCGCACTTGTCGACTTGTGCCGGCGCTACCGCGTTCGAAGCCTGGCCGTGTTCGGGTCTGCCGCACGCGATGACTTCGACCCGGACCGCAGCGACGTGGATCTGCTCGTGGAGTTCGAGCCCCTTGCCGGGGACGGCTACGCGGACGCCTACTTCGGCCTACGCGAGGCGCTCGAGGCCCTGTTCGGCCGCGACGTGGACCTGGTTGCGCCCTCCGCGATCCGCAACCCCTATATCAAGGCTGACGTGGAGCGCACGAGGACGCTCGTCTATGCCGCGTGAGGCGAAGGCGTACCTCTATGACATGCGTCAGGCGGCGATGCTGATTGCGGACTTCACCGCCGGCCTCGACTTCGAGCGGTATGCCGCCAACGCGATGGTGCGCGCTGCAGTAGAGCGCCAGTTCGAGATCATCGGCGAGGCGCTCAGCCAGTTGGCGAAGCTGGACCCGGAGACTGGTAGCCGGATCAGAGGCCACCGGCGCATTATCGCGTTTCGCAACATCCTGGTTCACGGCTATGCAGGTGTGGACGACATGCTCGTGTGGGACATGGTTGCCACCCGGCTCGGCGAATTGCTCCGCGACCTCGACCTGCTCCTCGGCGGGGGCTGACATCACCCGGCTTGCCTGAGTCTCGACGGGGAACGCGGGTCGCCCGGAATCTGTCTGATCGTGAAGCCACGCCCTGAGAGGATTGGGGACCGGTGACGTGCGCTCGGGTCGCAATGCGTGAATTCGCCCGCGGAGACCGTGCCTCGGCGGCAAAGTTGAGACGGTCAGCCCCCGATCGCGCGTCGGGCTGCTTGGTACTCGTCGAGCGTGATTTCCCCGCGAGCCAGACACTCGTGGAGGATGCGTCGCGCACTTCCTGTCTGGCTCGTCCGGGCAAAGCGGACGGCCGCCCAGATCAGGAAGACGGGCACCAGAACAATCAGCGCGATGATCAGAACGAGGATCAGTTCGCCAGGCCCGATGCTGAATGGCATGTCCCCTCCTTCGTGACCTTAGCGGTCCGCTGTGTCAAGCCAGATCGTGAACGGGCCGTCGTTGATAAGTTCGACGGCCATCTCGGCGCCGAACTCGCCCAGGCCCACACGGACGCCCTGGGCCTCGATGCCCTCCGCGACGCGCATCCACAGGCCAGCGGCAAGGTCCGGCGGAGCCGCATCGGTGAAGCCAGGCCGGCGACCGCGGCGCGTGTCGGCGTAGAGCGTGAACTGGGAGACCACCAGTGCCTCGCCGCCGATGTCCAGCAGCGAGCGGTTTGTCCGCCCGTCGGCGTCCTCAAAGATGCGCAGTTCGCAGATCCGCTTGGCCAGCGCATCGGCCGTCGAAACGTCATCGCCGTGGCCAACGCCCAGCAGCACCAGCAGGCCGTGGCCGATAGAGCCCGTAAGGCGGTCGCCCACGCGCACTTCCGCGCGCGAAACCCGCTGAAGGAGCGCGCGCATCAGCCGACGCCCAATGTGGCAGTGCGTGCCGCATCCACCGCGCGGCGGATTGCGAAAACCTCGGCCGCCATGTCGTCCGCCCGGTAGAGCGCGGAGCCCACGACCACCACATCCGTGCCTCCACGGCCGATGACCTCCGCCATGGCCAACTTAGCGCCGCCGTCCACCTGGACCTCAAACGCGCCCGACGGAGACAGCCACGCACGTGCGGCAAGCAACTTGGCGTCAGCAACATCCGCCATAAACGATTGGCCGCCGAAGCCAGGCTCCACCGTCATCACCAGCACGATGTCCAACAGCTCCCGATAGGCAGCAAGCGACGCGAGCGGTGTGCCGGGCTTCACGGACAAACCTGCCAGCCGGCCGGCCTCGCGAATTCGCACAAGAGCCGGTGCAATCTGCGGCTCAGCCACCTCCACGTGGAAGGTGATGGAGTCGCACCCCGCATCGAGGAAGCGATCCGACCAGCGCCCAGGCTCGGCGATCATCAGGTGTGCGTCAAACGGCAGCGCGGTGACGCGGCGGACGGCCTCGATCGTCTTCCAGCCAAACGTCAGGTTGGGGACGAAGTGCCCGTCCATCACGTCGAGATGGATGCGGTCCACGCCCGCGGCTTCGGCCCGCCGGATCTCGTCGCCGAGCGCCGCAAGATCGCAGTCGAGGATGCTGGCGGCGATGAGCGCACCGGCGCGTCGCGAAGCCATCAGCCGCTCCCCTCCCCTGTCCCGGCCGGCGCCGGCTCGTCGCTGCGCTCACCGCGGAGGGCGGCGGCGCTCTGGGCGACGATGCGTTCTCGACGCCGCTGCACCACGATGGGCGTGGGCTGGCCCGCGTGTTCGGCCGCAAGCTGGCCGCAGGCGGCGCCAATCTCGGTGCCCCGGTTGAACCGGATGGTCACAGCAATCCCTGCCGCCCGGACGCGCTCCGCAAAGCGCTCCACCACGGCAATGGGCGTCCCGGTCCAGGGCGTGTGCGCCACCTGGTTCATCGGGATCAGGTTGACGTGGGCAAGGTCGCCGCGAAGCAGCACAGCCAGCGCATCGGCATCGCCATCGGTGTCGTTGATGCCGTCGATCATCGTCATCTCGTAGGTCACGCGGCGCCCGGTTGTCGCGGCGTGCTCGCGGGCGGCGGCCACCACCTCTTCCACGGGCCAACGCCGGTTGAGCGGCACCAGCACGTCACGCAGCGGATTGCGCGCCGCGTGCAGCGACACGGCCAGCGTGAACTGCGGGCCGAGCGCGGTGAGCCGCCGGATGCCTGGCACCACCCCCGAGGTGGACACGGTGATGTGGCGCGCGCCGAGGCCGAAGCGGACGGGATCGTTGAGCGCCTCGATGGACGCCAGCACACGGTCAAGGTTGAGCAGCGGCTCGCCCATCCCCATGAAGACGATGTTGGTGAGGCGCTTGCCGTCGGCGGTGAGGCGGCGCTGCGCGTTTCGGACCTGGTCCAGGATCTCCGCGGTCTCGAGGTCCCGCTCCATCCCAAGCTCGCCGGTCGCGCAGAAGGGGCAGCCCACGGCGCACCCGGCCTGCGACGAGATGCAAAGCGTGTGTCGCTCGCGATTGGCGCCGCGGGCGCCTGCGGCGTCGCGGGCCCCCGCGAGGTCGCGGGCCGGGTAGTGCATAAGCACCGACTCGATGAGGAGCCCGTCCGATAGCCGATGCAGCGCCTTCTCGGTCAAGCCGCCATCTGTGGCGAGGATCTCCGTCTCGGCCATCGTGTCGAGGCGGAATGCCGCGTCGAGCGCCTCGCGGATGGCCGGCGGGAGCGTGTGGATTTCGGCGAACGTCGTCTGCTTGCCGCGCCACGCTGCGTCCAGCACCTGGCGGGCGCGGAAGGCCGGGTGGCCGTTGGCGGTCATCCACGCCTCAAGTTCGCCCGGTGCAAGACCGGAGATGCCCGGGCGAGGATCGCGCGGCCTGACGGCGGACGGCGCGGGGCGAAGCCCGAAGAGCGGGACGTTGGCGGGCTTGGCAGCTGGGTCCTCGGCGGTCATTGCGCCGATTCTGGCATGGACGGAGCGAGCACCGGGCGCAATGCGTCAAACGCCCAATCCCGGGTCCATGTAGGCTGCTCAGAAAGCGACCGGAACGCGTCTAGAGCAGAACTAGGAGGCACCCGATGAGCGGGCCTGCAGGCTCCACCGCCACACGGCTGGGCGTGATCGCCGATCATCGGGCCACCCGCGTTGTCCTTGTCGGGCTGGTGGTGGCCGTGGCCACAGCTGCCGCGGCCGTCCTCGAGGGCTCGCTCGGGCTCGCGGACGCGTCACCGGTGTTCCTCGTGGCTGTGGTGCTGGCGGCGGGCCTCCTGGGCACGTCGGCAGCAGTGGTCACGTCCATTACGTCATTTCTTGTCTACGACTTCCTGTTCACCGTCCCGCGCTTCACGTTCGCGGTGTCGGATCCAGCCGAATGGCTAAGCCTGCTTCTGTTCCTGCTCGTCGCCGTGGTGATCGGCCGCCTGACAGCACTCCTGAGGGATCGCGCCGACATGGCGGAGCGCCGTGCCCGGGAATCGGTGGCGCTGGTTGCGATCAGCGGCGAAGTGGCGCTGGCCTCCTCGTTCGCGGAGGCCGCAGAGAGCATCGTCGAGCGGCTGTGCCTGGACACCGAGATGCGCGCGATGTGGATCACGCTGGAGGCTGATCCCGACACAATCATCGCCGCCGCTGGCCCGCCTCCGGCGGCTGGGCCCCTCCCGTGGACCCTGGTTCGCACGGACGTCGACGGCACCTCCGATTGGCTCAGGCTCCGCGATGCTCCGGCGGTCGAGCCCGGAGCGAGCCCCGCGCTCGTCGCCGGAGCATCGGCCGCGGCTGCCGCTGCCGGCGACCGCTATGTGGTGGCAATCGACGGACCCGACGGCCCGGTCGGGTGGATTGGGGCTGCGCGAAACGAGGGCGACCCCCGGCCCGGCCGTGGCGCCCGCCGGCTCCTCGTGTTGGCGGCCGACCAGCTTGCCATCGCTTATGGGCGCGACGAACTCCAGGCCGAGCTCACGCAGGCCGAAGTGGCCCGTCAGAGTGACCGCCTCCGCGCTGCGATCCTTGACGCCGTGTCACACGACCTGCGCACGCCGATCGCGAGCATCCGGGCGCTCGCCGGAGGTCTCGAGGACGCCTCCGTCGACGCTGACCCCGCTGCTGTCCGCTCGGTTGCGGCGGCCATCGACCACGAGGGGGCGAGGCTGGGTGAGCTGGTCAACGGGCTCCTCGACATGGGGCGAATCCAGGCGGGCGCCGTCACGCCGATGCTGGAGCCGTTCGACCTGACCGAGCTCGTGGGATCCAGCGTGCGCCGCGAGTGCGCGACCGGTGGCACTGCGCGACTCGTGGTGGAGGTCAGCGAGGACCTGCCGCCGGTGCTGGTTGACGAGGTGCTGTTCCAGGCCGCATTGGACAACGTCGTGGACAACGCGCTGCAGCATGCCAAGGACGCGACGGTGGTGCGCATCCGTGCCTCGGCGCGGACGGCCAGCGACGTCAGCCTTGAAATCGACGACGACGGGCCCGGCGTGCCAGCCGATGCGCTTCCCCACCTATTCGACCGGTTCTATCGGGTCGCGCCCGCGGCGGAGCCCGCGCGTCAGGGCTTGGGCATCGGGCTCGCCATCGCACGCGGCTTCGTTGAGGCGATGGGTGGCTCCATCGATGCCGAGACAAGCGATTTGGGCGGCTTGCGCATCCGGATCACGCTCGCCGCGGCGGACGGTGAGGGCGGGGCGTGAGTGGAGCACGCCTCCTGCTCGTGGAGGATGACGCCGTCACGCGCGCGGCCGTGGCCGCCAACCTTGCCGCGCACGGCTATGCGGTCCACGAGGCGGCTGACGGGGCGGAAGCGCTGCGCGCATGGGACTCGGCGAGGCCCGATGTGGTCATCCTGGACCTTGGCCTCCCGGACACAGACGGTATCGCCGTGATCCGTCGGCTCCGCCGGGAGGCAGCAACGCCGATCCTCGTGTTGTCGGCGCGGGGACGGGAAGAGGACAAGATCGGGGCGCTCGATGCCGGCGCGGACGACTACGTCACCAAGCCCTTCGGGATCGGCGAGGTCCGGGCGCGGATCGCCGCGCTGCTGCGCCGCTCGGGTCGTGCCACAGGGGAGCCAGACGGCATGCTGCAGCGCGTTGTCCACGACGTTGTCCAATGCGGCCTGGAACAGCACCTCGTCAACCAGCACCGGCGGCAGG
>JANYAA010000485.1 GCA_025355255.1 Chloroflexota bacterium
GTGCCCGCGCAGGTCTTGCCGTGCATCCGGTCGCCGAGGCCCGCCGGATCTGGCAGGCAGGCCGCCACGACGTCGCGCGGCGAGGTCTCACCGCCGCGCACCTTGACGGGCTGGTACGTGACGCCGCCGTTCTCCGAGCCCGAGGTGTTCAACTTCCCGGAGGGCATCGGCCCGGTGGAGTGCGTCAACGTTGAGCACGAAGAGGTGCTGATGATCCCGCGCTGGGTCAAGGCCAAGCGCGTGACCTTCAAGTACGGCCTGGGCAACGAGTTCATCAACGTGCTCAAGGTGCTGCACACGCTGGGGCTGGATTCAACCAGGCCCGTCAAGGTGCGCGGCGGCGAGGTCTCACCGCGCGACGTCGTGGCGGCCTGCCTGCCAGATCCGGCGGGCCTCGGCGACCGGATGCACGGCAAGACCTGCGCGGGCACCCTTGTCACCGGGCTGGGCAAGGACGGCGAGCCGCGGCGCGTCTACCTGTACCACGTGGCCGACAGCGACTGGACCTGGAGCGAGTACGGCTCACAGGCCGTGGTGTGGCAGACGGCGATCAACCCGGTCATCGCGCTGGAGCTGCTCGCCTCCGGTACGTGGACGGGCAAAGGTGTCCTTGGCCCAGAGGCGTTTGCGCCTAAGCCGTTCCTCGACCTGCTGGTCGCGTACGGGTCGGCGTGGGGGATGCGCGAGGAGCCGGTCGCCTAGCGCGCCGGGCTCGCCGACCTGCTCAGAGCCCGGCGATGCGTCGTGTCGGCATGCGCGGGCCGCGTCTGGGCGCTGATGCACCGCTTGCCTCGAGCAGACGGATGACCCGGCCGCGCTGACCTCGATACGGCTCAAGCAGCTCCAGCATCCGCTCGTCGGTGCCGCGCGGCTCACCCGCGAGCGCCCAGCAGACCATGTTGGGGATGTGGACGTCGCCGATGCTCACCGCGTCCGGGTCGCCAAACGCCCGCGCGCCAACCTCGGCGGCGGTCCACGGCCCGATGCCAGGGAACGCGCGCAGCACGGCGTACGCGGCCGCTGGGTCGCCCCCGGGTCCGCTCGCCGTCGCCGCCAGCCGCTCCAGACGCGGCGCCTCGCGCGCGACAGCGCGGATCAGGTCGGCCCGCCGCCGCTCGAGGCCGAGCGGGTGGTACGCGTAGTACGGCGCAGCCGCCATCAGGGCTGGATCGGGCGGGAGCCGAAGGCCGGCGGGCCCCGGGGCATGGGCGCCAAACGCCCGCACGAACCCGCGGTAGATGTGGCGCGCCTCTTCACCGGTGATCTTCTGCGCGAGGATCGCCGGCACAAGTGCCTCCAGCACCGCGCCAGTCCGGCCGATGCGCATGCCGCGAAGGCGCCGGACCGCATCTGCCACCACCTCGTGCTGCGGCAGGAGCGCGTCGGGCTCATCGTCCAGACCCAGCAGCGCCTCCAGACCCGCCAACGCCACGGCGGCCCCCGGTCCCCACGCGCGCCCGCGCACGGTTCGCCCGCCGTCTGCCAGCTCAATCAGCAGCGTGGCCGGTCCCGCAGCCGTCCGCGTGGCGCGCCACGTGGAACCAGATACCTCAAACCGCAGGCACGGATCAGATCGGCCGCGCGCCAGCAGGCCAAGCGTGCGCCGCAAGTCCAGGGGCACCTCGAGCGCGATCCGCCGCTCGCCATCTGGCAGGTTCTGATGCGCAGGGCTGGTCACCCCTACAGCCTACGCGGCCACCGTCGGCGGGAGGTGGAACAGGACGATTTGACAACACCCGGTAGCCTGAAGTCCTATCGTGCGCACCAGACTCAATGTCGTGGTCGCGGCCCTCATGGCCGCCTCCGCCCTGGTTGCCCTCCCAGGACCGGTTGGCTCACAACCCCCGAGCCAAGCCCGGCCAATCGCGCAGACGGTACTCGCCGTCCTTCCGATCCCCGTTGACACGGGCACAGAGGCAACCAGTCCAACCGCACTCGACCCCGCGAACCGCTCGGCCGGATGGCTCGGGCCTGATGCGGGCTTGGCTGAACCCGGCTTGCCCAGTGCGAGCTGGACGAAGCCCGAAGTCCTTATGCCCCTGCTGCCCGCCTCCCGCTATATCAAGAACTACTGGCGGCTTGACATGGACATCAGCTGGTACGGCCCGGGCTTCTACGGCAAGCGCACGGCGTGCGGCATCGCATTCACGAGAACCCTGCTGGGCGTGGCGCACCGCACGCTGCCCTGCGGGACGCTGGTGACATTCCAGGCCAACGGCGTCACGGTCACGGTTCCCGTCATCGACCGCGGCCCGTACGTGAACGGGCGAACCTGGGACATGTCTGGCGGCCTGTGCATGCTGCTGCACCACTGCTACACGGGCTCAGTCACGTGGCGCTGGGGCGCCTGGCCAGCTCCGTAGACCGGCCGGCGAGGATGCGCGGGAACCAGACGCCGCAGTCCGGCGTTTGAAGGGACCTGCGGCAGCGCCGCGTCCCGTATCTGCCATGAGGTGTCCCGTGTCGATATCCCCCTCGCGTCCCGTGCGTGCGGCCGCTACAGCCGCGGCCGTCCTCCTGCTCGTGGCCGCATGCGGCGGCGCTTCCGCTTCACCTGCGCCCAGCACGGCTCCCACCCCTGCCCCCACGCCGGCGGCAACGGCAACACCCATCCCGCCGACACCGGCACCCACGGCAACCCCCGCTCCGGTGGCTGCCCGCCTTCTCGAGGTCACCGCGTCCGGCGGCTTTATCAAACCTGCCGCGTCTATCGGCGCGCTGCCCACCGCCGTGGTGGACACCGATGGGC
>JANYAA010000268.1 GCA_025355255.1 Chloroflexota bacterium
CCAGCCGCCTCGCCGCGGCCAGCCACTCGTCCCGGCGCTTGATGGAGATCTCGTAGGTTGAAAATCGCGCGCCCAACACTTGCCGGGCGCGCCATGCCTCCTGTAGCTCCATTCCGGCAGCGTGCCGCGCGCCACCACGGCTGCTCTCGCAAGGGCGTAGACACCGGGGTCGCAGCAGGGTACCGTCCCGGGACCAACAGTCGGGTCCCGGCGGCCTCGCTCGGCGGCCACTCGGCTGACGGGGGAAGGCGTCCCATGCCCCTCTCCTCGCGTTCGTGGTGGCTCGGCGTCATGTTCGCGTTCGCCCTGGTCGGCTGCAGCCCGGCGGGTGGATCAAGCCCCCAGGGCACCATCCCGGCTGGACCGCCGGGCCCCATGGCGACGCCGACACCGACGTCGCCGGCGGCAAGTGCCGCCACGGGCGGGTCCCACGGGCCGCTGCTACCCGGCCGGATCGCGTTCGGGCGGTTCGACAGCACGCTGGGCGACTTCCAGGTGTTCACCATGCTGGCCGACGGCTCGGATGTCCGCCTGCTGCTCCCGGGCGCCCACGAAGGCCCGGCGTGGTCGCCGGACAATTCGGTGATCTCGGTGATCTCGGTGATCTCGGTGATCTCGGTGATCTCGGTGATCTCGGTGACGAGCTTCGAAGGCGGCGACTTCCTCAAGGTCCTCCACCCGGACGGCTCGCTGGTCCGCGACCTGAAGTCGCCCGATGCGACGCTCGGGCTGGGCTGCTCCAGCTGGTCCCCGGATGGGGCGCGTTTCGTGTGTGAGGGCTGGGACGACGCGCACCCGGAGCGGATCGGGATGTACACGGTTCGCGCGTCCGACGGCGGCGACCTCAGGCGCCTGACCTCCCCCGCCGACCGCCAACACGACATCCCGGGCGGGTACTCGCCGGACGGCACGCGGATCGCGTTCGTCCACGTGACCAGCGATGCCAAGGAGCAGGGCGAGCTCTGGATCATCAACGCGGGCGGCAGCGGCGCGCACCGGGCAACCGATGTCACGGTCGGGTACGGGGTGCACTGGTCGCCGGACGGCAGGTCGATCGTCGGCGACGGCGGCGGATCGCTGCTGATCTTCGACGCCGGCGACCTGTCGAGCGCCCCGAAGCGGATCACCATCCCGAGCGCCGGGGCCTTCGGCGCATCGTGGTCACCCGATGGGTCGCGCCTCGCCTTCTCGCTGGTGTCCCCCGGCCAGGGATCCCCCGACATCGCGACCGTCGCCATGGACGGAACGGGCCTCGAGATTCTCACGACCGATCCCGCGAAGGAGGAGATCCCGGCCTGGGGCCTGCCGAAGCCGTAGGGCGCCCCGGGGTCGGTCGGAGGCCAGCAGAAACCGAGCCGCACCACCAACCGGACCGCATACTCGGCGCGGTCGGCCCGCGGCCAAGCCCGAGCGAGGGAGGCGCCGACGAGATGCTGACACGCGACGCGCGGACACCCGGGGCAGGCCGGCATGAAGCCGTGCTACCTGCCGGACGATCGGGCGTTCAAGCAGACCGCTGCTCGTCTGTTCGGGCCATGCCCTCGGGTTAGCCGGCGGCGAGGACGGCATCGGCCTGTCGCACTCGACCGGCCCAGCGAGCTAACGGAAGCTGGCGACGTCAGGTCCGAACGACAGGTCCGCGGCGGCGGCCGACCCAGGTGCGCACGCAGCATCAGCGTCGTCCGCGGGAAGGAGCGCTCGAGCGAGCGTCACGAACTGCCACGCCTTGAAGCGTTCGATGGGCCAGCCACATTCAGCCGTGAACGCGACGAAGACCTCGGCTCGATGGAGGCCGAACAGCAGGTCGAGCGCAAGCTCCGGCCCCAGCCCGGCCCGCAGCTCCCGGCGTCGCGCGAACGCCTCGTCCACGACCCGCCGCATGCCGTCCCGGCGCCGATCGACGAGGACCTGCCAGGCGCGTGCCACGTCCGGATCGATGCTCGCTGCGGCTTGGACGGCGGGCAGCAACGGGCCGACGCGGCGATAGATCTCGTTGCCATGCTCGACGATCAGTGCGAGCCGCCGCGGTCCGGTCGGCG
>JANYAA010000276.1 GCA_025355255.1 Chloroflexota bacterium
GCAGCCGCCGTCGCGGGCCAGTCAAGCGGGTAGCCATCACCGAAGTAGGGGGTGGCGCCGTTCTCCAGGAGATCACCCGCGCACAGCACGCCCGCGTCCGGCACACGCACAACGATGTCATTGTCCGTGTGGCCGCGGCCGAGATAGTCCAGCAGAACCTCCCGTGTGCCAATCTCCAGACGGGCCGCCATGGCAAACACCTGTGTCGGCGGGTCCAGCTCCACTGAGGCCAGATCGGCTGCCAAATCCGGCAGCAGTTCGGCCGCATGCGCCCGCTGCCGCGCACCCCGCTCGCCCGTGAGCATCTGAACGCAGCGCTCGTGGCCCCAGATCACCGCTGGCCGGAACGCGGCGTTGCCAAAGGCGTGGTCGAAGTGGCCGTGCGTGTTCACCACCAATGCCACGCGGGGCGAACCCAGTGCGTGCAGATCGTCAAGGATCTCGAGGCCGTGGCGCAGCGTGGACCGCGTGTCCACCACCAGCGCCTCACCCTTATCCACCACCACGACGATGTTCTGGTCAAACACCTCGTAGCGCCGCACAAAGACGCGATCGCCGATCTCAACCCATCGCCCATCCATGTGCGCAAGCGTAGCCGCCGCAGCGGCGGACGCGGTACCGTGCACGACAAGGAGACCACCATGACCGACACCCCCGCCACGCCCGAAATCGGCAGCGCCACCCGTCCCGACGGCACGACCCTGCGCACGCTCCACTGGCCGGTCATCGGCGAGCCCTGGGCGGTTGCGCTAATCGTCCACGGTCTGGGCGAGCATGCCGGCCGCTATCAGGAAGTCGCCGAGCCCTTTGCCAACGCCGGCATCGACACCTTCGGCTACGACCACCGCGGTTTTGGCGGCTCGTCGGGCGTGCCGGCCTACGTGGACAGCTTCGACCAGTTCTACGGCGATCTCGCGTCGCGCATCGATGCGGCGCACGCGGCCCGACCTGGGCTGCCGCTGGTGGTGTTCGCCCATTCGCTGGGCGGCCTGATCGCCACGGGCTACGTGCTGCCGCCCGCCGGCAAGCCCATGCCGGACTTGCTTGTCCTCTCGGCCCCGGGCATCAAGGCCAACCTGCCGGGCTGGAAGAAGACCCTGGCGCGGACCCTGCGCAGCATCGCGCCGAAGATGCGCCTTGCCAACGGGCTGCCCGAGGGCGGGCTTTCGAGCGATCCGGCCATCCGCGCCCAGGCCGACGCCGATCCACTCAACAGCAGCACCTCCACCACGCGGTTTGCCGCCTGTGCCTTTGATGAGCAGGACAGGCTGCAGGCCCTGCTGCCCACGACGAAGTCGATGCCGATGCCGACGCACGTCATCCACGGCGACGCCGACCCGATCGTGCCGCTCGAGACCACGGACCCGTTCACGCAGATGACCAACGCGACGCGCACCGTGCACACGGGTCTGCGCCACGAGTGCTACCACGAGGCGACGCATGCCGAGGTGGTGGCCGAGGTCATCGGCTGGATCCGGAGCCAGGTGCCCGCCAAGGGCTGACCCGAGGGCCTGACCGGGCGCCCGGTGTAGACTCCGCGCACAACTTCATATCGCCTCCGGGGAGCGCCTTGGCGCTGAGAGTGTGGCTTCGGCCACAGACCCGCGGAACCTGATCCGGTTCGTACCGGTGTAGGAAGCAGGCCCGCATGTTCGCCGTCCCCCGGCATCTCCGGAGGCGGTGTTTTCATGTGCTGAGGCAGGGTTCGATATGACAATCGGCAGCGCAACCGGCGGCAGGGCCGCAACCGAGTGGCGGACGCGCGACATCGTGGTCACCGCCATCATCGGCGTCGTCTTCGGCGTCGTGTTCGCGGTCTGGAACCTGCTCTGGGGCGGCTTCGACGCCGTCTTCGCCATCTGGCCGCCCGCCAAGGACCTGCTGTATGGCGTCTGGCTGATGCCGGCGGTGCTGGCGCCGCTCATCGTGCGCAAGGCCGGGGCCGGGCTCTTTGCGGAGCTCGTGGCGGCGGTGCTGTCCGCGTTCTTGGGCAGCCAGTTCGGCCCGGACGCCATCCTCTCAGGCCTGCTCCAGGGCGGCGCCGCGGAGATCGTCTTCCTGATCGTTCGGTACCGCGTCTGGGTGCTGCCCGTGGCGGCGGTGGCGGGTGTGGCGTCTGCGGCGGCCGCCTGGATCCACGACTGGATCGTCTGGTTCCCGGATACAGCGTTCGATGTGCAGCTGCTGCGCGGGCTGATGATGGGGATTTCGGGCGTGGTCATCGTAGCCATCGGGTCGTGGCTGCTGGTGCGGGCGCTGCGCCAGACCGGCGTCCTGCAGGGGTTCCCCGCTGGCTGACCTGCACCTACCCGCTGCGCCCGGCGCCATTCGGGCGGCAGCGGCGACATTCGGGTACGACGGGCGTCCGCGGCCAGCCTTCGCGGACGTCACGTTTGAGCTGACACCCGGCCAATGCCTCCTGATCGTTGGGCCGTCCGGCAGCGGCAAGTCCACGCTGGCGCTGGCCCTGGGCGGGCTGGTTCCGCGCGAGTTCCCGGGCGCGTTCAGCGGGTCGCTGGAGGTGGACGGGCTAGACCCCGCCACAGCGGATGGACCCGCCGTGGCAGCCCGCCTGGGCATCGTCTTCCAGGATCCCGAGAGCCAGCTGGTCATGGAGCGGGTTGACGACGATGTGGCCTTCGGGCTCGAGAGCCGCGGCTGGCCGATGGCTGAGATGCGTTCCCGTGTGCCCGAGGTGCTCGACGAGGTTGGGCTGGCCGGGCTGGAGCGGCGGCGGACGTCGCGGCTATCCGGCGGCCAGCAACAGCGGCTCGCGCTTGCCGGGGCCCTCGCACCGCGTCCGGGCGTGCTGATCCTGGACGAGCCCACGGCCAACCTTGACCCTGACGGCGCCCGCGCATTCGCCGCCCGTTTGGCCGCCTTGCGAGATGCCGGCAGCGCGACGCTCGTGCTTGTGGAGCATCGCGTGGACGTCGCGTGGCCGCTGGCAGACGTGGTGCTGGCGCTTGGCGCGGATGGGCGGCCGATCGACTGCGGAGCCCCGGGCGAGGTGCTGGCACGATCCCGGGACGCCGTCGAGGCTGCCGGTGTCTGGCTTCCGGGCGGCGCGACGACAGGCGCACCCCGAGACCCCGGTGCTGCAGGCGGCGAGCCTGTCCTCGTGGCTGATCGTCTCTCGTTCGCCTATGACGGCCCCCGCGTCCTCGACGGCGTCAGCCTCTCGGCTCGGCCGGGCGAGCGGATGGCGCTGGTGGGCGCCAACGGTAGCGGCAAGTCCACGCTCGCCAAGCTGCTGGCAGGGCTCGCGAAGCCGCTGGACGGCTCCGTCAGGCTTGAGGGTCTCGATCCTGCGCGGGTTCGGCCAGGTGTTCTGGCACGGCTCGCCGGGTTTGTCTTTCAGGACCCGGAGGCGCAGTTTGTCGCAGCGCAGGTGCGCGATGAGGTGTTCGCCGGGCTGGATGCGCACGACCCAGACGTTGTGGCAGGCGTGGAGGCGCTGATGGAGCGTTTGGGGCTGCCCATTGCGGAGTTCGGTTCGCGAAGCCCGTATA
>JANYAA010000081.1 GCA_025355255.1 Chloroflexota bacterium
TCCCGCTCGTGGTCTCCCAGGTGAACCCAGAGGACCTGGACTGGCATGAGGGGATCATCGCCAACCCCAACTGCTCAACCATGCAGCTGATGCCGCCGCTCATGGCGCTTCGCGACGCCGTCGGCATCGAGCGGATGATCGTGGACACCTATCAGGCGGTCTCGGGCACCGGCCACAAGGCCATCGTGGAACTTGAGGAGCAGGTCAAGGCCCACGCTGAGGGCCGGGAGAAGGTCGCCAAGGTCTACCCGTACAACATCGCCTTCAATGCCTTGCCGCAGATCGACGTGTTCCTGGACAACGGGTACACGAAGGAGGAGTGGAAGGTCGTCACGGAGAGTCGCAAGATCCTGCACCTGCCGGACCTGCGCGTCTCCTGCACCGCCGTCCGCGTCCCGGTGTTCATGAGCCACTCGGAGGCCGTCCACGTGGAGACGCAGGCGCCCATCACCCCGGATGAGGCACGCGCGCTCTTCGCCAGGACCCAGGGTGTTGTGGTCCAGGACGATCCCGCCAACATGATCTACCCGCTCGCAGAGCAGGCTGCCGGATCCGATCTGGTGTTTGTGGGCCGAGTCCGCCAGGACCCCAGCGTCCCCGACAACAAGGGCCTCGCGTTCTGGGTGGTGTCGGACAACCTGCGCAAGGGCGCCGCCTCCAATGCCGTCGAGATTGCGGAAGCCCTCGTTGCCCGTGGCTGGGTCCGCAAGGCCAGCGAGCGCCGCGCGGCCGCAGCGTCCGGCGGACGGCCCGCGTGACGCCAAACGAGCGCCGGGTGGCGCTCGCGCAGATTGCAGCTGAGGTGAGCACCTGTACAGCGTGCCGCCTGCATGAGGGACGGACGCGCGCCGTACCCGGCGAGGGCGACTCCGACACCGAGGTGGTCTTCGTGGGCGAGGGCCCCGGCTTCAACGAGGACCGCGAGGGGCGTCCATTCATCGGCCGCGCCGGCGGCCTTCTGGAGCGCATGCTCGGCAGCATCGGCTGGCAGCGCGAGGACGTCTTCATCGCCAACGTCGTGAAGTGCCGCCCCCCCGACAACCGCGATCCCGAGCAGGACGAGATTGACGCCTGCGCGCCGTTCCTGCGCCGCCAGCTGGAGGTGCTGGATCCGGCTGTGGTCGTGACCCTGGGCCGCTTCTCCATGGCGGCGTTCCGGCCGGGCGCGCGCATCGGCGCCGTCCACGGCACAACGGCGCCTGTGGACCCGGCCAGCGGGGCCGCCGACGCGCTGACGTTCTCGATGTACCACCCGGCGTACGCCCTGCGGAGCCCGGCCGTTGAGCGCGAGAGCTACGAGGACATGGCCAAGGTCCCGGTCGTCCTGCTGCGCTCCCGCGAGCGCAGGGCGGTCGCCGGCGCCGCGGCCCCTATGATCACGATGACGACCACGCCTGCCGCAGCCGCTCTCGCTGCGCCGGCCCCCGTCGCCGCCCCCGTCATCGCGTCCATGTCGGCTGCAGATCAGGCCGCCGACGACGCCTCCCAACTCACGCTTTTCTGACCCCACACGAAGGACTGCCGATCATGGCCGACGCGAGCACGCCGCTTCGCATCATCCCGCTGGGCGGGGTGGGCGAGATTGGCAAGAACATGTACGTCTTCGAATACGGCGATGACATCGTGGTCATCGACTGCGGGCTGATGTTCCCCGACGAGGAGATGTTCGGCATCGACCTCGTCATACCCGACGTCACCTACCTCAAGGAGAACCGCTCCAAGGTCCGCGCCTTCCTCATCACCCACGCGCACGAGGACCACGTCGGCGGGCTGCCGTATGTGTTGCCGGAGTTCCCAGGGGTGCCCGTCTACGCGAGCACCCTCGCCCGCGGCCTCTTGGGCAACAAGATCAAGGAGCACCGGCTCCACAACAACCCGCTGATCGCCATGGAGCCCGGCGATGAGCTGGAGATCGGCCCGTTCACGGTGATGCCGTTCCGGATCGGCCACTCCATCCCGGACGCGATGGGCATCGCCCTGCGGACGCCCGTGGGAACGGTTGTCCACACGGGGGACTTCAAGTTTGACCACACGCCGGTGGACGGCAAGCTGAGCGACTTCCACATCCTCGCGCGTCTGGGCGAGGAGGGGGTCATCTGCTTGCTCTCGGACTCCACCCGTGCGGAGAACCCGGGCTACACGCCGTCTGAGCGGATTGTCGGCGAGGCCTTCCGCGAGATCATGGAGCCGTTGAGCGGCCGCGTGATCATCGCGACGTTCGCAAGCAACATCGCCCGCGTCCAGCAGGTGCTTGACGCTGCGGCAGACCTCGGCCGGAAGGTGGCCGTGATCGGGCGCTCGATGGAGCAGAACTTCAAGATCGCCACGGACCTGGGCTATCTCAAGTACGAGCCGTCGATGATCGTCCCCAAGGACAAGATCAAGGACGGCGCGTACGGCAAGCTCGTGATCGCCACGACCGGCGCCCAGGGCGAGCCGATGGCCGGTTTGGCCCGGATGGCCAACCGCGACCACCGCTTTGTGGAGATCCAGCCCGGCGACACGGTCATCGTGTCCGCGAGCCCCATCCCCGGCAACGAGGAGTACGTGGCGCGGACCATCGACAACCTGTTCAAGGCTGGCGCCAACGTCTACTACCACGCCATCAAGCGCGCCCACGTATCCGGCCACGCCAGCCAGGAAGAGCTCAAGCTGATGCTGGGGCTCACCAAGCCCACGCACTTCATCCCGATGCACGGCGAGTTCCGGATGCTGGTCCAGCACGGCCGGCTGGCAATTGAGACGGGTGTCAAGCCCGAGAACGTGTACATCATCGAGAACGGCACCCCCATCGAGATCCTCGCCGACGGCAGCGCTCGGCGTGGCACCCCCGTGACGGCGGGCTATCTGTTCGTAGACGGCCTCTCGGTGGGTGAGGTGGGCGACATCGTGCTGCGGGACCGCAAGGCACTCGCCAACGACGGCATGTTCATGGTTGTCGTGGCGGTGGACAAGCAGACCGGCAAGGTTGTCGGCAGACCGGAGATCATCACCCGCGGGTTCATCCACGGGAAGGAAGACGACCCGCTCATCGAGGAGGCGATCCGGCGGATCAAGGCCGCAGTGGACATCCCCGGTGACCACATCTCCGAGATCGCGCTGCTCAAGGTCCAGATCAAGGACAGCCTGTCTCGCTTCCTGTACGAGCAGACCAAGCGCCGTCCGATGGTCTTTCCGGTGGTGGTGGAGGTCTAGGTGCCCCAGCGCCGGCGAAGCACCAACGCCAGCCGCCCGTCCCGCCGCGCCCCGAGCACGCGGACGCGGAAGGCTGCGCCCGCGCGCGGCGGCGGCATGCCGCTCCCGAGGGTATCCCTGGGCCTGTCGCCGGCCGTCACCCGCTCGCTCATCGGGATCGCCCTCCTGGTCTTGGGCGCCATGACCCTCATCGCCTTCGCGCTTCCCGGCGGCTCGCTCACCGACGGCCTCCGGAACATCACCGCACCGTGGTTTGGCGCGGCGCGCTTCTTCTTCCCGTTCGTGCTGCTGCTGGCCGGCTGGTACATCGAGTGGGGTCCGGGCCAGCATGACGGCGCGCCGTGGGGGCGAACGCTGGGCGGTCTGGCGCTGAGCTACCTGGTGTTGCTGGGGCTGATCCAGCTGGCCAAGTTCCGCGGCGATTTCACGGGCGGCTCTATCGGCCGCTTCCTCGTCAGCGTCCTGGTGCCCGCGGTCACCCCGGTTGGGGCCGCCATCGTGTTTGCGGGTCTGTTCCTCCTCGGGCTGATGCTCATGTTCGACATGCCCCTGCGGACGCTGCTGTCGCCCGCGACGAGGGCCGCGAAGGCCGCCGGCACGTCGCTGCAGGCTCGCGCGACGACCACCGCTGGCGGCGCCGATGCGCGCGAGCAGACACTGACGGGACGCGCAGCCGCAGCCGCAGCGGCCAAAGCCCAGGCGACGTCTGATGCTGAGGCAGCCTCCGGCCTTCGCCGCGGACGGGGTCCGCGCAACGGCGCCGTCCCGGAGGCGCAGGGCCAGACCGGGGTCTGGGGCTCCGATAGCCCCGGCAACGACATCCCGGTGGCCGTGCCGTCCAACCTTCCGTCCTCGGCCACCATCGCGCCGCTCAAGTCCGACCGTGTGCCGCAGCCAGCGCCGCTGGACCGCGATCGCGACGGCATCATCGAGAGCGGCGACGCCCCGGCCCGCGCGAAGGACGCGGTGGAGTGGGTCCTGCCGCCGCACGACCTGCTGGACCCGGTGGACATCGTCACCAAGATGATCTCCGGCAACCAGGACGCGGCGCACGCCATCATCGAGGAGATCATCGTCAAGAAGCTTGCGAGCTTCGACATCCCGGCGCGCGTCGTGGGTCGCAACGCCGGACCCGTCGTCACGCAGTACGAGGTCCAGCCGGCGCCGCACATCAAGGTGAGCAAGATCGAGGCGCTCAGCGACGACCTCGCCATGGCGCTCGCCGCGCGCAGCATCCGCATCGAGGCGCCGATCCCCGGCAAGAGCGCTGTCGGCATTGAGGTCCCCAACGCGGACTTCAACGTGGTCCGGCTGCGCAGGATCGTGGACGAGGTGGACTTCAACACCGGCGGAACGCGCCTCACGTTCGCGCTGGGCCAGGACGTGGCGGGCGCCGCGGTGGCCGTTGACCTCGCCAAGATGCCCCACCTGCTGATCGCGGGCGCCACGGGCTCCGGCAAGAGCGTCATGGTCAACGCGCTCATCACCAGCCTGCTCTGCAACGCCACGCCAGACGACGTGCGCATGATCCTCATGGACCTCAAGCGCGTGGAGCTCGCGGGCTACAACGAGCTGCCGCATCTGCTGGTCCCGGTGATCACCGAGCCCGAGCGCGCCAAGGCTGCCCTCAAGTGGGCGGTGGGGGAGATGGAGAACCGCTACCGGCGGTTCGCGGGCGCCACGGCGCGCAACATCAAGGCGTTCAACGAGACCCGCGTGGACCCCGCGGACCGGATGCCGTACATCGTGATCATCATCGACGAGCTCGCGGACCTGATGATGCGCGAGGGCAAGAACGTCGAGGACCCGATCGTGAGGCTCGCCCAGAAGGCGCGCGCCACGGGCATCCACATGGTCCTCGCCACGCAGCGCCCGTCGGTCAACGTGGTGACGGGCCTCATCAAGGCCAACTTCCCCAGCCGCATCGCGTTCGCGATGGCCAGCCAGATCGACAGCCGGACCATCCTGGACTCGCCCGGGGCCGAGGACCTCATCGGCCGCGGTGACATGCTGTACCAGCCGTCCGACCAGCCCAAGGCGAAGCGCCACCAGGGCGTGTTCGTGTCGGACGCCGAGATCGGCAGGATCACGGCCCACTGGAAAAGCCAGACCGACGGCTCGCCGCGCTATGACCTCTCGATCGTCACCTCTGACGAGGAATCGACGGGCAACGTCGCGGAGGTCGGCGACGGTGACGAAGACGCAGACCGACTGCTCATGGATGCCGTTGGCGTGATCCGGGAGTACGATCGTGCCTCGGCGTCGCTGCTGCAGCGCCGTCTGCGGATCGGCTACGCGCGCGCCGCCCGCATCGTCGACCAGCTGGAGTCGCGCGGCTACGTGGGGTCGTTCGACGGCTCGAACGCCCGAGTGGTGCTCCGGCGGGAAGAACCGACGGCCACCAGCGATGAGGACGACGCATGACCGCTCGCGACGACGTGCGACGGAGCCGCGCCGAGGCGCGCGACGCCGATCGTGCGTACGCGGCCGAGGCGGGTCCATCGCTGCCGGAGCGGCTCCTTGCGGCGCGCGAGCGCAAGGGCGTGGACCTGTTCCGCGCTGAGCGCGACACGAAGATCCGCGCGCGCTATCTGGATGCGCTGGAGCGCGGGGAGTACGCGGAGCTTCCAGGCGCCGTTTACACGAAGGGTTTCCTGCGCAATTACGCGGTGTATCTCGGGCTTGACCCGGAGGAAGTGACGCGCCAGTGGAAGCGCGAGCGGGGCGACCTGGTCATCCCCGCCGAGCCTGTACTCAACGTGCCCATGCCGCTGGACACGCCTCGCCCGGGCCTCACATTCTCGCCCGTCCTCATCGTCGCGGCGCTGCTGACCGTCCTGATCGGCGTGTTCGCCGTTTACATCGGTGTCCAGCTGGTCCGGTTTGCCAAGCCGCCCACGCTCGCGGTGACGTCGCCCGCGCAGGCCGTCATGGACGTGCCGGAGGACTCCACCAGTTACACGCTCAAGGGAACGTCTGTGGCCGGCGCCAGCGTGACGATCACCGCAGCCGGTCGCGATCAGCCCTATCGGGTCAACGCCAGCTCCGACGGCCAGTGGAGCGCCGACGTTGAGCTGCGGCGGGGCCGCAACGAGTTCGCGATTGACGCGGTTGATCCCGACACGGGCAAGCGTGCCGAGCAGACCGTGAAGGTCTTCATCACCGTGCCCTTTGTGGTCATCGAGGCGCCGCGGCTCGCTGTGGATTCGCCGTCCGAAGGGAGCGAGTTCCAGAACGGCGCCATCCCCGTGCACGGGACCACCAGCAACGCCACCAGCGTCTCGGTCACAGCCACGCGGCTGGGCGATCCGGGCGCCACACCTGGCCCAACCGCAACAGCCGGTCCGTCCGCATCGCCCGGATCCGACGCCGGGTCGGTTGGCCCGGTGACCG
>JANYAA010000121.1 GCA_025355255.1 Chloroflexota bacterium
ATTGCGCCCACCGTGTCGCCCGCGGTCGCGGCGGCCGTCGTGCCGGCGTCCAGCCCCGAACAGTCGAAGGCGTAGGGACCCACGGCCCCCCAAACGTAGCGGGCATGGATCTTGCTGATGGCAATCCGCACGACGAGCCGGAGCTTGCCGGCCAGGATCGCTGCCTTCGAGAGCACGGGGCTGGACGCCGGCACGACGGCCGCCGCGACCGCGGGCGACACGGTGGGCGCAATCGTAGGCATCGGGGTCGGGGCGGGATCAGTGGCCGTCGGCGCGGGCGTCGCGGCTGGCGACTCGGCTGGAGTCGCGGCTGGGGTCGCGGCGGGCGACTCGGCTGGAGTTGCGGCTGGCGACTCGGTCGGGGCGGGATCGGCGGCTGTCGCTGGCGATGCCTGCACGGTGATTCCCGCGAGTGCGATGAGCGTTGCGAGAGCGGTGGCGGTAAGTCGTGTGGTCGGGCGCAAGGTGCTCCTGTCTACCGGGACACGACGGTCTACACGTCGTGGCGATGGGATGGTGCCAACGGGCACGTGAGAATTGGTGTGCGCGGCGCCGCTGCGACGTCACGCGAGGCCGATCCGCAGGTTGGTCGGTGACGCGGCCGGAGTCCTAACGATCGGCGAGGTGGTCTGCGGTCTGACCTCGATGACCGCGTCGAACGGGGGCACCATACCAGCGATCGGCCTCCGCGTCCGCCGTTTCCGGCCGACCGTGCGGAAATAGACCGCGTCGGCGCTTGCGCGGGCGGGCGCCGCTGCCTGGTCTGCTGCCGCTAGGCGAGGTCTATAATGTGGGCGATGTGGCCACCACGATCGCGCTGCCCGGACCGCAAACTGGGCAGGAGCGGCCGCCGACGGATGTGTTGGTGGACGCCAGCGATGGGTGCCACCGACAAATGGGTACTAAACCATGCCTCCCGCCGAAGCCGGCGACCGTACCGCCAAGACAGGGGTCGCCATCCCGCCGACGCGGCGCGCGCTTGTTCTCCATGCCCGGCCGCTGGTGGTGGACCTCATCCAGCTCACGCTGAACCACGGGCTGTTCGTGGTGCAGGCCGCACGCGATCTGGCCGAAGCAGATGCGATGCTCGAAGAGTGGCAGCCGCATCTCGCCATCGTGGACATGGATCACGATGACAGCCTGGCGCTCCTCAATCGCCTCACGCACTCAAACTCGGTGCGCCAGAGCGCAACGCCATCCCTCGGCCTCACCAGGCGCGGTGACCTCAAGACCAAGCTCTGGGCGTTCGACCTCGGCGTGGACGACATCCTCACCATGCCGTTCTCGCCGGAGGAGCTGCTCGCGCGGGCCATCGTCATCACGCGGCGCGCCACCGGGATCGCCCCGGCGATGGTGCCCACCATCCGGATGGGCGAGGTGGAGATCGACATCCTGGCGCGCGAGGTGCGGGCTGGCACATCGGTGATCCACCTCTCGGGGATCGAGCAGAGCCTCCTGTACCTGCTGGCGAGCCGCGCCGGCCAAGTGGTGACGCGCGACGAGGTCCTTGACGCCATCTGGGGCCCGGACTTCGTGGCCGAGAGCAACATCGTGGACCGGCACATCCGCAGCCTGCGGATCAAGCTCCAGAACGACTACCGGCACCCGCGGTTCATCGCCACCGTCCCCGGGCACGGCTATCGGTTCATTCCCACGTTCACCAACGTCGGCTGGGGCGGCGAGGTCCACTAGGTCCGCAGCGCCGCGCGCAGACCGTCAGCGCCGGCGGCGCCGGATCGGTCCGCCCGTGAGCCAGTCGAAGGCTGAGCCCACCAACCAGGCCAGCACGCGCAGCATCCAGTACAGGATTGCAAGCGGCCAAGCGATCACCAGGAGCAGGATGGTGATGAGACAACCGTGATCGCCGCCTTTGTGGACGACGATGATCTGCGGGCGCTGTCTGGTCATCGCTTCTCGTCCTTCGCCTTCTCATCGGGAGCGTCCGGCGAGGCGGGCACCAGCACCGTGAGGGCGCTGGGGCGGACGGACACCCGAATGGGGGCCTTGCCCACGACGCTGCCGTCGGTCTCAACGAGCCTCTGCGTCTTGGATGAGACCTCAACCTTTTTCGCACGCGTTCGGAAGACATGGCCCTCGGGGCTTGCACCGGCTTCTCCCTGGCGGAGCGCCTCCCAGCCCGCGAGGAGGCCGCCGAGCGGCCCAGACGCCTTGATCACGATCACATCGAGGAGCCCGTCATCAGGCTCCACCTCTAGCTTCGTCTTGACGGTGGGCCCCATGCTGCCGAAATTCGCAATCATGATCTGGGTGGCTTCCATCGCCTCGGTGGCGCCGTCGATGGTCACCTTGTGGACCACGTCCTTGACGCTGCCCTGGCGCTTGATGGCGCCCGCCACGTAGGCGAGCTTGCCGAGCTTCACCTTCGCGGTCTTCTTGGTGGCATCCATGACCTCAGCGTCAAAGCCGACGCCGCAGGCAACAGCGAATACGGATCTGCGCTTGCCGATGGTGAGGCGGCCCAGATCGATGCGGCGCGGGCGACCGCCCGTGAGCACCGCAAGGGCGTCCTCAAACTTGGCCTCAATCCCAAGGTTGCCCGCAAGCAGGTTGCCCGTCCCCATTGGGATGATCCCGAGGGCTACTTTGCTGCCCGCGAGCGATTGGATCACCTGCAAGACAGCGCCGTCACCGCCCACGGCAACCACGACGTCAACCTTGTCCTTGACCGCGGCCGCGGTCTTGCGGCGGATCTGGCCCTTCGTCTTGACGATGATCCCGTCAGCCGACCAGCCGGCGTCCTTGAGCCCGTTGGTTGTTGTGCGGACGGTTTCTGCGATCTTGCGACCTGGGCGCAACCGCCCGATGACCAGTGCCGATTTCATGCCAATGTCTCCGGTGCGGGATCCGAGATGTGCTGTGGTGTTTGGGCGTGCGGGGTGCGCCACTGTTGCCAGGCGGGGCGGGCGCGGAGCGCGGCGCCGGCAACGAGCAGCCAGGCGATGCCCGCCAGAACACCGCCAACGACGTCCGTCAGGTAGTGGTAGCCAAGGTAGATGCGGCTGACACCGACGCCAAACGTGATGAGCGCCGCGGCAGCGACGGCGACGAGGCCCACACGGCGACCCGCGATGGACCAGGCGATCAGGGCGAGCGCCCCATAGAAGACGAGCGCGTTCATCGTGTGGCCGCTGGGGAAGCTGTAGTCCGGCAGCACGGTGGCCCAGGGGAGCGCTTGCCGCGGCCGCTGGATCAGCACCTTCATGGTCCCGTTGAGGACGAGCGCCCCAAGGCTGACGACCAGCAGGAACAGCAGCGCGCCTCGCCGCTTGCGCGACAGTAGGAAGACGGCGGCCAGCGCGAACACTGGGATGATCACGAGGGTGGACCCGATGTCGGTGAGCCGGTTCATCACCCAGTCCAGACCCGGCGTCGCGATGCTGTGCAGGAACGGCGTCGCCCAGACATCGAGCGCGAAGACCTCTTGGGCGCGGACGCCTTGGGCGAGCGTGCCCAGCACGACCAGCGTGGCAATCAGCCCAAACAGGCCAATCCCCACGGTGGCCGTCGCGGACCCGAATGATGCCCGGACGATTGGGGCGGACGGCGCGGGGCTCAGCGGGCTTGGCAGCGCCCCGGGATCAACCGGATCCACATGTCCAAGCGGGCCGGCTTCCGTTGTGGGTCCGGCACCGCTCCCGGCACGCACTGGCGCTTCGGTCACGCGGGCGCACCCTTTTGCCGTGATGTAGCCGGTCGGGAATTCGCGGAGGCATCGGCGCGACGCCCCGCCACCGCAGCCGGCCGATCCGCCCAGCCGCCCGGACGTGTGAGCCAGGCGTACCAGCCGAGCGCGCCCAGCGAGCCGAGGAACCCGGCGAGCAGGTCCGTTGGATAGTGCTCGTTCAGGGCGAGCCGGCCGATGCCGACGAGGACCACCTCAATGGCCACGAGCACGGCAAATCCAAACCGGAGCCACAGCCTGTGCGCACTGCGCCACACCCGCACGACGAGCATGCCGAGGATCGTCATGGCCTCCAGCACATGGCCCGAGGGATAGCTGTACACCACGCCCGGGATGC
>JANYAA010000194.1 GCA_025355255.1 Chloroflexota bacterium
GTCCACCACCGTGCCCACCCCCGCCAAGTTCGTCTTCGCGACCGACGTCAAGGCCGCTGCGTCGCAGGCCGCTGAGGCCCTCATCGCCACCATGGGCGACAAGGGCAACATCATCAACGTCCTCGAGGTCCTTGAGGACCCGAACACCGTCCTGCGCAAGGCCGGCATCGAGGAAGTCGTCGCCAAGCACCCGAACGTCAAGATCATCCAGGAGATCTCCGGGATGAAGAGCGCCGAGGAAGCCGTCCAGAAGGTGACTGACGCGGTCGCAGCCAACAGCACCAAGGTTGACGGGATCATCGCAACGGGCTTCACGCCCAGCGTCGCGATCGCCCAGGTGCTCACGGACTACAAGGCCAAGGGCGGCACGCGCGCCATCCACGCCGTCGGCATCGACACCGACCCGATCGTCATCAAGGCGATTCAGGACGGCGTCATGGACGGCACCATCTCGCAGAACCCCTACGGCCACGGCTACCTGTCCATGCTCGCCCTGATGTGCATGGCCGACGGCTACACGCCCAAGACCGGCGTCTATCACGTCGACACGGGCACGGCCTTCGTGACCAAGGCAAACCTGACCACGTACGCCGCCGACATCGCCAAGGTCACCGAGGCGATCAAGGCCAAGCTCCTGACCGACTACCTCACTAAGTAGTCGTCCCGAGACTGCTCTCCTCCGCTTCGGTGCCGGACGGTCGCCTCACCGGCCGTCCGGCACCACTCCCCCATCCCTCACGCCCAACCCGGAGTCACAACCCGATGCTCCACGTCGAGGCGATCAGCAAGTCCTTCCCGGGCGTCCAGGCGCTCGGCGATGTCTCGCTGACGTTTGAGCCCGGCGAGGTCCACGCGGTCGTCGGTGAGAACGGTGCGGGCAAGAGCACGCTGATCAAGGTGATCTGCGGCATCTACAGGCCGGACGGGGGCACCATCACCCTCGACGGCAAGGTGCTGGACCTGCACGCCTACAGCGACGCAATGGCGCTCGGCATCCAGCTGGTCAGCCAGGAAATCCAGGTGATCCCCAAGGCGACCATCGCCGAGAACGTCATGCTCCACAAGCTCGAGACGTTCCGGCACCGCGGCGCTATTGACTGGGGCCGCATTGCGGCGGAGTCTGCCGCATTCACGAAGCTCGTGGGCCTCGACGTGCCCGTGAGCGCTCCCGCCGGCGGCCTGTCCGCCGCCCAGAAGCAGCTCGTCATGATTGCCAAGGCCCTCTCCGCAGAGGCGCGGGTCCTCATCCTTGACGAGCCCACCTCGAGCCTGACCCTCCACGAGGCCAACAGCCTGTTCGGCGTCTTGCGCGGTCTTCGCGAGCGCGGCGTCGCCATCGTGTTTGTCAGCCACAAGCTGGAGGAGGTCCTCCAGATCGCGGATCGCGTCTCCGTCCTGCGGGACGGGCGCTTCGTGGCCACGAAGCCCACCAGCGAGCTCACGAAGGACGCCATCGTCACGATGATGCTGGGCAGGTCCGCGGCGAACCGCTCGCTCGGCACGCTCGACATCAAGGCCGACACCGTGGTGCTAGAGGCACGCGGGATCACCCAGCCGGATCGCTTCGACGGGCTCGACTTCCAGCTCCACGCTGGCGAGATCCTCGGCCTCTATGGCCTTGTGGGCTCGGGGCGGACCGAGCTCGCCCAGATCCTGATCGGCGAGGACCGCGCCTATGAAGGCGAGGTGCTCGTCGGCGGCGTGGTCGCCCACATCCACGGCATGGCCGACAGCCTGTCGCGCTACAAGCTGGGCTACGTGTCCGAGAACCGCAAGGAGAAGGGCCTGATCCTTGGCGCCTCCATCAAGACCAACATCGCGATCACCGTCTGGGACCGCGTCTCGCGCCCCCTCGTGGGGATCAGCCTCAAGCGGGAGCGCGAGGTTGGACGGCGCTACATGGACGCGGTCGAGGTGCGCGCCACGGGACCCGAGCAGGTGGTGGGCAGCCTGTCAGGCGGCAACCAGCAGAAGGTCAGCATCGCCAAGTGGCTGGCCGCCGGCTGCGACACGCTCATCGTGGATGAGCCCACCATCGGCGTCGATGTGGGCGCCAAAGAGGCGATCCACCAGCTGATCTGGAACCTTGCCAAGAACGAGGGCAAGTCCATCATCCTCATCAGCTCTGACCTGCCCGAGTTGGTGCACCTCGCCCGGCGCATCCTCGTGTTTCGCAAGTTCCGCATCGTCGGCGAGATCACGGGTCTCAACGACCGGCCGCGGACGTACGACGAGGTCAGCGGCGAGGTTGGCCGCTATCTGGCTTAGGGCCAATGGCTCGAATTCATCCCTCCCCCGCTTCCTTGCCACCGAGGTGCCGCTGTGTCCAGTGAGCCGGTCATGACCGCGCGCGAGCGTGTCATCGCCACCATCGAGCACCGCGAGCCCGACAGGCTCGCTGTCGATCTGGGCTCCACGCCCAGCTCCGGCATCTCGGCCGTGGCCCACGCCAACCTTGTCCGGCATCTGGGTCTCGGCAACCAGCAGACGCGCGTCTACGACGTGGTCCAGCAGTTGGCGCAGCCATCCGACGAGCTCCTCAACCGCTTCCGGATTGACGCCGTGGACATCGGCAGGACGTTCAACGAGCGGGACCAGGACTGGCACCCGATGGTGCTGCCGTCAGGCACTGAGGTCCAGGTCCCGGCCTGGTTCAACCCGGTCCATCAGGCGGACGGCGCGTGGGAGGCTTTCGACGCCTCGGGCCTGCGAATCGCCTCGATGCCGCTGGGCGCCAACTTCTTTGACCAGACCTACTTCCCGTACCTCGACGGGTACCCCGATGATCTTTCGGGCCTCGCCGACGTCATGCCCAAGGTCCTCTGGTCGGGCTTGGTGCACAGCCCCTGGGACCATGCGGGCGAGGCCGACTTCTGGGAGCAGCTGCGCGCACGGACCATTGCCCTGCGGGCGTCCACGGATCGCGCGCTGATGGTGGTGGTGGGCTGCAACCTCTTTGAGTGGGGCACGTTCCTGCGCCGGATTGACAACTTCCTCATGGATCTCGCAACCGAGGAGGACAACGTCCACCGGCTCCTCGACGCGCTCCTCGAGATCCACATGGCGACCCTGGACAAGGTGTTCGCGTCGGTCGGCGACCTCGTGGACATCATCCGGTTTGGCGACGACCTGGGCATGGACCGCGGCCCCCTCATGTCGCCCACCACCTACCGCACGTTCTTCAAGCCGCGTCATGCCGCCCTGAATGCG
>JANYAA010000215.1 GCA_025355255.1 Chloroflexota bacterium
CGAACAACTACGACACAGACATCTTTGCGCCCATCCTGGCCCGAATGCGCGAGATCTTGCGCCAGAACCCAGACGACCTCGAGGCCGAGCGGTTCAGCTACCAGGTGATCGCCGACCACTCGCGTGCGGTGACATTCCTTATCGCAGACGGCGTGCTGCCGGCCAACGAAGGCCGCGGCTATGTGCTGCGCCGCATCATGCGCCGGGCCATCCGCCATGGGCGGCTGCTGGGACGCCACGAGCCGTTCCTCGGCGAGACCGCCAAGGTGGTCATCGACACGATGGCAGGCGCATACCCGCACCTTGAGGAGCGCCGCGGGGAGATCCTCGGCGTCATCGAGCGCGAGGAGCGCCAGTTCAACCGCACCCTTGAGGCCGGCATGGGCCTGCTGGAGGACGCGCTGATCCCGCTGACCTCAGAGGCCCGCGTCATCGGGCGGCAAGCGGATCACCTTCCGGTCGATACTCCCGTCCTGCCGGGCGATGTGGCCTTCCGGCTCCACGACACCTACGGCTTCCCGGTGGACCTCACCGTTGAGCTGGCGGCCGAGTACGGCGTTCGCACGGACCTCGCCGGGTTCCAGGCTGCGCTGGCCGAGCAGCGGGAGCGCAGCCGCGCCAACACGAAGAGCGGGCTGAACGCTGTGGCAATCGCGGCCACGCGGTACGCGGAGATCCTTGCGCGCACGGGCCCCACCGAGTTTCTGGGCTACGAGACCACCGTGGCCGAGGGCCGGGTCGTGGCGATCCTGCGCGACGGCACCGAGTACGAGACGCTGGAGGCCGTGGGCGCGGTTGAAGGACGCGCCGAGGCCGGCGCCCGCGTGGAGCTGGTGATCGACAGGACGCCCTTCTACGCGGAAAGCGGCGGCCAGGTGGCCGATATGGGGGTGATCCGCGCCGCTGACGGCTCCGTGCTGGTTGAGGTTGACGACGTCCAGCGGGTCGCCGGGACGCAGTCGAGTGGTCTCAGCGTGCACCGCGGCGTGCTGCGCGGGGCCGTCGGCCTGGATGACACGGTGCGCGGCGAGGTGGACGCGGAGCGTCGCGCGCACACCATGCGCAACCACACCGGCACCCACCTGCTGCACCGCGCCCTGCGCAACGTGGTGGGGGATCGGGCCCGCCAGGCAGGGTCGCTCGTCACGCCGGACTACCTGCGCTTCGACTTCCCGTTTGAGCGCGGCCTGACCGATGACGAGAAGCTGGCCATTGAGCGCCAGGTGCGCGAGACCGTGCGCCAGGACCGCAAGGTCCACGTCGAGTGGATGACGATGGCGGAGGCGCAGGGCGCAGGCGCCGACGCGTTCTTTGACGAGAAGTACGGCGAACGCGTCCGCACCATCCGCGTGGAGGGCTTCAGCCACGAGCTCTGCGGCGGCACCCACTGCCGCGCGTCCGGCCAGATCGGCAACTTCGTCATCACGTCGGAGCGCAGTATTGGCTCCGGGGTTCGCCGTATCGAGGCCGTCACAGGCGGTGCCGCGGACGCGCTGATGGAGGAGCGGTTCGCCCTGCTGGCGCGGGCGGCCGCTGCCGTTGGCGCCCGAAGCCCCGAGGTGATCGAGGAGCGGATTGAGGCCCTGCAGGACGACCTGCGCGAGACCAAGCGGCGCCTCAAGGCGGGTGCCGCCGCGGGCGGTCGGCCGAAGCCAGGCGAACTTGCCGCGCAGGCTGTCGAGATTGCCCCTGGGGTGGCCTTTGTGGGCTGGGCCGGCGATATCGAGGGTATCGAGGCGCTCAAGGGCTACGCCAAGGACGTCCGCGGCTCGCTGGCGTCGGGCGTGATCGCCGTTGGCCTGGACGCTGACGAGCCGCAGCTCTTTGTCACCGTCAGCGACGACCTCGTTGCGCGCGGGATTGCCGCCGGTGCGCTGGTGCAGGCTGGCGTGGCGGCAATCGACGGCAAGGGCGGCGGTCGTCCGGAGATGGCGCAGGGCAAGGGCACGCGCCGCGAGGGGCTTGCCGAGGCGCTGGCGGCAGTTCGGGCGGCGGTTGTCGCCCGCGCGGGCGGCTGACCCCATGGCGTTCCTTCGGCGCATCTGGAATCGGACGCAGGAAGACGCGCCCGCCGCCTGTACCGCGCTCGACATCGGCACGGAGTACGCCAAGGCGCTCGTCTTCGAGATTGACGACGCCGGTCACGGGTTTGTTCGTGGTGTGGGCCGCAAGCGCCAAGGCCTGGCGCACATGCAGTCGGGGACCGTGGCTGATATCGCCGCCGTGGTGGACAACTGCGCTGTCGCGCTCCAAGAGGCGGAGGAAATGGCCGGGTTCCGGCCAACGCAGGTCGTGATCGGCATCGCCGGCGAGCTCGTCAAGGGCTTCACGACAACCGTCGCGGTGGAGCGCAGGCGACCGGACCTGCCGGTGAGTGAATCTGAGCTGTCAGGCTTGATCGAGAAGTGCCAGCGGGACGCGCTCCACGAGGCCGAGCAGGCGATCACCTGGGAGACGGGCCTGCCCAAGGTGGACGTTCGTCTCGTGCACAGCGCCGTGGTTGGCGCAGCGATGGACGGCTACACCCTCGCCAACCCCGTGGGCTTCCAGGGGCGCCACGTCAGGATCGCCATCTTCAACGCTTTTGCCCCGCTTGTGCACCTCGGCGCGCTCCAGTCCGTGGCCAGCCGCCTGGACCTTGAGCTGCTCGAGGTGGTGGCGGAGCCGTACGCGGTGGCCCGCGTGATGGGCCTCGACGCGGTGCGTCAGGCGGGGGCACTGTTCGTGGATGTCGGCGGCGGCACCACCGACGTCGCGCTCGTCCGCCAGGGCGGCATCGAGGGCACGCGGATGTTCGCCCTTGGGGGCCGCGCCTTCACCAAGTCCATCGCCGACCGGCTGGAGCTGCCCTTCCCCCTCGCTGAGTCGCTGAAGGTGGACTATGCGCGCGGTCTGGACGTGGACGGGAAGCAGATCGTGGCGGATGTGGTCGCGGACGATGTGGCCGTCTGGTCCGCGGGTGTTGAGCTTGTGCTGGAGGAGTTGGCAGCTGGCGAGCTGCTGCCCTCGCGCATGTACCTGTGTGGGGGCGGGTCGCGGCTGCCCGAGATCCCCGCTGCGCTTGTCGCGGAGCGCTTCTGGCGCGCGCTGCCGTTTGCGCGCCCACCCGACGTGGTGGTCATGTCGCCCGCACTCGCCGTCTCGCTGACGGACTCCACGGGCTTGCTCGTTGACCAGCAGGACGTGACGCCCCTCGGTCTCGCTCACCAGGCGATCGAGCTCCATGTCGCCGAGGATCCGCTTGACGCGGCGCTCCGGCGCGTGCTCCGCGCGATGAAGGTCTAGGCTGAGGACATGGCACATCTCGCCTACCTCGAGCCCGATGACGAGCTGACCTCTGCGGCAGCCCGCATCAGGGAGACGACTGGCGACCGGGTTGCCATCGTCCTGCCGTTCAACTCGCGCGTGGCAACGTCTCGGATCAACTTCCGGCTGCTGGCGCGAGAGGCCGAGGCCGGAGGGCGGATCCTCGATGTCATTGCGCCTGACGCTGCGGGTCGGGCGCTTGCGGTGTCGGCGGGTCTGCGTGCGTTCGCGACCGTTGGCGAGTACGAAGCCGCATATGCCACCCTCACAGCCCCCGTGGTCACGCCCCAGCGGACTGACGGTGTGGCGCCTGCTGCAGACGCTGCACCAGCCATTCCGATTACGTCCGCGACCGCGGATCATCTCGGCAGTTCGATAGCGCCGCCGCCGGCACGGGAAGCTGCGCACCCGTCGCCGCAAACAGGAGATCGCGGCAGGTCCGACCCTAAGCCTGCTGGGAGCAGCCGGAAGAAGGCCTCGCCGCTGGCGTTGGGCATCATCCTTGCGGTTGCCGTGTTGCTGGGCATGGGCGGCGCCGCTGGTGCAATGCTGCTCCCTGCTGCCGACATCACCGTCACCGCGAAGGCGGAGGACGTGCCGGCGATGACGTTCACCGTCACGGCTGACCACACAGTTGCGGAGCCCGACGCCACGGCCCTGAAGATCCCGGCGCGGCTCGTGGAACTGCCGGTGCAGGTGTCGGGCGACTACTCGGCCACAGGCAAGAAGGTGACCGAGACAAAGGCAACCGGGCAGGTCACGTGGACGAACTGCGACCCATCGAATGGCGTGACGGTCTCAGGCGGCTCGCTGCTGAGGACGTCTAGTGGGGTTGCCTTCAAGACAACAACGACCGTCACGGTGGGGAAGGCCAAACTGGCGGGGATCCGGCCGCATCTCACGCTGACGTGCCAGTCCGCAAACATCGGCGTGACGGCATCCGTCGCTGGCGTAGGCGGGAACGTAGCCGCGGGCCAGATCACGAAGCTGCCAGCTGGCTTCTCAGGCACGTTTGAGTCAGTGGCTAACGCCGCGCCTACCCGCGGCGGCACCCACACTGAAACTGTCCAGATCGCAAAGGCGGACGTTGACGCTGCGCTGAAGGACCTCAACGCGCGCCTGAAGACGGCCTTCGAAGGCGAAGTTGCCGCGCCCGCTGGGCTCCCGCAAGGGACCGCGAGTTATCCGGACACGGCCGTGTTGGGCAAGGCGACACCTGACACCGATCCAGCCACGCTGCCGGGCACCGAGGTGGACACCTTCAGCCTGTCACTTTCAGCCACTGGGACGATCCTCGCGGTGGACGCGGCACCCGTCACCGCCATCGGTGAGGCCGCGGTGGCCCGCACCATCACACCTGGCTATCGTCTTGTGCCCGGTTCCATCGTGGTACAGGTGGGCACGGGCGTCCCCTCCGACGGGACCGTCGCGTTTGCCGTCCGCGCCAGCGCGAAGCGGGTTCGCATGCTCGATGCGGCAGCGTTTCGCACCATGGTGCTCGGACGAACCGAGGCGGACGCCCGGGCGGCGCTGAGCCAGTACGGCACCGTGAAGATCTCGTTCTGGCCCGGCTGGGTGTCCGCGGTGCCCAGCAACGCGGACCGGGTGACGGTGACCGTCCAGAACGACTCACCGACCGTGCTGCCCAGTTCTAGCCAGTCGCCGGTACCATCGGGTTGATGACCCCCCGGATCCTCGGTATTGATCTCGGCTCGCGCCGTGTCGGCCTCGCGATCGCAGATGCCGGAGTGGGGATCGCCCGCCCGTTTGCCACCATCGGCCGCGGCGAGAGTCTGGAGGCGGATGCGACGGCGATAGGCCGCGTCTGTCGGGAGCAGGGGATTGCCGAACTCGTGGTTGGGCTGCCAGTCGAGGCTCGAGGCAGCGAGGGCGAGATGGCGGCAGGCGCCCGGGTCTGGGCGGCAGCGATCGCTGGAGCCCTGAGTCTTCCTGTGGTCATGCGGGACGAGCGCCTCTCCTCGTTTGAGGCCGAACAGCGCGTCGGCCGCATGCCGCGTGGCCGCAGCGGCGGCGCCCCAAGCAAGGCCCAGCGCGACGCCTACCGGGCGCGCATCGATCGGGAGGCCGCGTCCGTGATCTTGCAGGACGAGCTTGACAGCCGGCGCACGGCCGGGTCGCTCCTCGGGACGGCCAGCACCATGACGCACGGGCCAGAGGCGGCTCAATGACCGTCCGGGACAGCGGCAACCCGCGCAAGCGCGGCGACCGCACCTCCGGCACGCGTCCTACCGGCAGCGACGCATCTGGCGCGTATCGGCGCTCGGGCCGCTATGGACGGGGCCCGGGCGACCAGCGACGGTTTGCGGTGTACGGCAGGCGCAGCGGGTTCTTGAGCCTGGCGCGCTTCGCGATCTTCCTCGTGGTCCTCGCCGGCGTCGTGCTGGTCTCCATGATGACGGTCGCGCGGCCGCTGCTTCGTGCCGTCGTTGTCCCATGGGCCAACGGCAACCCGAGCGCCTTGTCCATCGGCTTCGTGGCTGATCTGGTTCGCGAGGATCTGGGGAGCAAGCTCACCGATCCTGCAAGTTCGGATCCAGCGGTCGTCACGTTCACCGTCGCCACCGGCGACACACCGGCCATCATCGCGCCGCGCCTTCTCGACGCCGGCGTCATCGCGGACCAGCGGGCGTTCCTGTTCCAAGCGCGCATGGACGGCCTCGCCGCACAGCTCGCCAGCGGGGACTTCTCGCTTGCCAAGAACCTCACCCCGGCGCAGGTTGTATCGGCCCTCGTGGTCAACAGGATCGTGGCCCAAGTGACGAACATCACGTTCCGCGAGGGGCTTCGGCTGGAGCAGATGGCCACCAAACTGCTCACCGTCCAGGCCGGCGGCATTGACCCGCAGCAGTTCCTCGACATCGCCCGGAACCCGCCCGCCACGCTCCTTGCGGATTACCCGTGGCTGCTGGACCCGAAGATCCACCCGAAGGGATCGTCGCTGGAAGGCTTCCTCTACCCGGACACCTATCAGGTCCGCATCGACGCGGCCGCGCCCACCGGCGCCGAAGGCCTCATCCGCAAGATGCTAGACAACTTCTACGTGAAGCTTGGCGCGGATCGCCTCGCCGCTGTTTCGGCGCAGGGCCTGTCCTTCTACCAGATGCTGACCCTCTCCTCAATCGTGGAGCAGGAGGCCAAGCTTGACAGCGAGCGTGCGCTGATTGCGGGCGTCTACGCCAACCGCCTCACCCCGAGCGTGTGGGCCTTGGGCCAGCTGCAGTCGGATCCGACCGTCTTCTACACGCACGACACGCTGGAGCTGGCCAAGCTCAAGCTGGCGGACTGGGTGAAGTACGTGTTCTGGGCGGAGTTCACGACGAAGCTGCCGGATCCGCTGCCGGCATCAGTTGTGGGCTACAACACCTACATCAGCAAGGGCTTGCCGCCCACGCCAATCTGTTCGCCCGCGCTGGCTTCGATTGATGCCGCCATCAACCCCAACACCAAGACCGGCTACCTGTACTTCTACGCAAAGAAGGATGGCTCCGGTACCACGGCCTTCGCCAAGACCCTCGCGGAGCACAACGCCAACATCAAGGAGTACGGCAAGCCCTGATGACGGCGCATCTGCCCATCCCGGCTGACTTCGCAAACGCTCCCGACGCCCGCACCCGCGCGCGCTGGCTTGACGCCGACCGTGCCCATCGCCCAAACCGTCTGGGCCGTCTCCGCGAGGTCATGGCCCGAGAGGGCGTGGACGCCTACTTCGGGGTTCGGGCGGAGCACATGCGCTGGCTCACCGGGTTCACCCTGGGCCCCGGCGAGAAGGCCTCCGCCGGGCACTCCGGTGAGTTCCTGATCGGTCCCGATGGCGTCACCATCGTGGCGGACTCCCGGTACACCATCCAGGTGCGGCGCGAGGCCCCTGACGCAACGCTGGACGAGGTTGGCTACGACCTGCCTGGCGCCTGGGCCCGGCTGGTTGCCGCAACCGGCGCCAGGCGTGTGGCCGTGGAGGCCGCCGCTATCACCCACGCGGACTGGGCCCGGCTGCAGGCTGCGGCGCCGGATGTGGAGCTCGTGGCTGCCGATGGCTGGGTGGATGCGATGCGTGCCGTAAAGACGCCGGACGAAGTGGAGCGGATTGCCGCCGCCTGTGCCGTTGCGGATCGGGCGCTCGCAGCGCTAGTGCCCGAGATCCGTTCGGGCGTCACGGAGCACGAACTTGCGCTGCGCCTTGAGTGGCTGATCCGGACCGGCGGCGCGGAGTGCCTCGCCTTCGATGTGGCCTGCCTCGCTGGGCCGGAGGCGGCGCTGCCGCATGGATCGCCGGGGGACCGGCCCGTGCTTGCCAACGCGGCGCTGCTGTTCGATTTCGGCGCGCAGGTTGCCGGCTATCGCAGCGACATGACGCGGACGCTCTTTGTCGGCGAGCCCACGGCCCGCGATGCGGCGCTGTACGGCATCGTTGCGACATCGCAGCAGACGGCCATCGACATGATCACGGCGGCAGTCGGGGACGGGCGCACAATGCCCGACGGGCGGGCCGTTGATGTGGCGGCGCGGGCCGCTATCGACACCGACGGGCGTTGGCCGGCGTACGGGCACGGCTTGGGTCACGGCATCGGACTGGCAACCCACGAGGAGCCGCGGCTCTCCCGCACTGCACCAGAGACACCGTTGCCGTCGCCGACGGTCTTCTCCATTGAGCCGGGCATCTACATCGAGGGCGAGACAGGCGTTCGCATCGAGGACCTGATGCACCTTGACGCATTGGCGGGTGTGGCGGCCCTCCTCACCCAATTCCCCCGCGAGCTGACGGTGCTCCCCGGCTGACGGTCGCGGGCGCCGTGGCGCCTCTGGTAGCATCCCCGGGCATATCCACGAGCAAGAACGGGGTGCACGCACGCCCCCGGATTCCTCAAGCGCCACCGGAGCACCACCCGACATGATCAGCACCGGCGAGCTGCGCAAGGGCGTCGTCATCGAGCTTGACGGCGACCTCTGGCAGATCCTCGACTACCACCACATCAAGATGGGTCGCGGCTCGGCCCAGGTCCGCATCAAGCTGCGCAACGTCAAGAAGGGCAGCACGGTTGAGAAGTCGTTCCAGGCGGGCGAGCGATGGCCGCGCGCCCAGATCGACCGACGGCCGGTGCAGTTCCTGTACCGCGATGGGGACGACCTCCATTTCATGGAGACCGAGTCATACGAGCAGTTCGCGATCAGCGCAGCAACGCTTGACGATGTGGTGGGCTTCCTCAAGGACGGCATGATCCTGGACCGCACCAGCTACCAGGGCGAGACCCTGGGCGTGGAACTCCCGGTCACAGTTGACCTCGTGGTCACCGAGACGGACCCTGGGTTCGCTGGCGACACCGCGCAGGGCGCCCGCAAGAACGCCACCCTGGAGACCGGTCTCGTCGTCGTCGTGCCGCTATTTGTGAACGTGGGCGACACGCTTCGGGTGGATACCCGCACAGGCGAATACCAGACTCGGCTGTAGAGCGGAGGACCGGTGCTGCCGAACTGGGACGCCGTGGCTGGCGGCGGGGGCGAGACCGGTCCCGCGGCGCCCGGCCGGGTCCGCTCGGTCAGCGATGTCGCGCTCGCCATTCGTCAGGCTGTTCGGGGCGATGAGGCCCTGCGCGACCTGTGGGTTGAGGGTGAGGTCAGCCGTTTCGTCGTGTCGTCCGCCGGGCACGCCTACTTCACGCTGAAGGACGCGCGATCACAACTCCAGTGCGTCTGGTTCCGGGACGCGCGGGTCCGCTCATCCTTCCAGCCCGAGTCTGGACTGCAGGTGCTCGCCCGCGGCCGAATTGATGTGTTTGAGCAGCAGGGCGCCGTCCAGCTGTATGTCGAGGCGATGCAGCCGGCAGGGCAGGGCAACCTATCGCTGCGCATCGAGGAGCTCAAAGCGCGTCTGGCGGCGGAAGGCCTGTTTGACGCGTCCCGCAAGCAGCCGCTGCCGTTGCGCCCCAGCGTGATCGCTGTGGTCACATCGCCCACCGGGGCGGTCTGGCGCGACGTCCGCAACGTCCTCGCGCGACGCTGGCCGTTGGCATCCCTCGTCGTGGTGCCCTGCTTGGTCCAGGGGGTGGGCGCGGCCGCCTCGATCGCGGGCGCGCTCGAGCGTCTCGCAGCGTTCACCGCGGTGGAGGTGGCTGCCGGTCGCGCCGCCTCCGCACCTGCCGTGACCATCCTGGCGCGTGGCGGCGGCTCGCCCGAGGATCTCGCGGCCTTCAGCGACGAGCGCGTGGTTCGCGCGGTGGCCGCCCATCCGCTGCCGCTCGTGACCGGCGTGGGGCACGAGGTGGACGTCACGCTGGTGGATTTCGCCGCGGATGTCCGGGCGCCCACGCCGTCTACGGCGGCGGAGCTCGTGGTTCCCGACGCGGCGGAGACGCTGGCGCAGATCCGTGCCACCGGGCGCCGTGCCGCCGGAGCAATCGGTCGCCAGACCGCTGATGCACGCCGAGGGCTGGAGGCCGAGCGCCGCGCGCTTGGCCGACTGGAGCCGCGTGCGCAGCTGGCTGCAAGCCGGGAGCGAGTGGGCCTGCTGCTGGACCGGGCCTCGACCGCTGTGGCGGACCGGTTCTCAGGTGATCGCCACACCTTGGCGGCGCTTGGCCAGCGGCCTCGGCGTGTCGTCCTCGCCGGGCTGGCGGCATCAAGATCGGCGCTGTCGGCGAGCACCGGCTCGCTCGCCGTCCTGGGCCCCGAGGCGACGCTCCGCCGCGGTTACGCCATCGTTCGGCGTGCTGCAGATGGCGCGCTCGTACGCGAAGCTGGCGCCGCTCCGGCCGGGACCGGCCTCGTGATCTCACTCGAGTCTGGACGCATCGCCGCCACGAGCGATGGGCCGCCATCAGCATGAACGACCTCGTGATCTTCGTCGCCATCGTCGGCGTCATGGCGATCGTGGGCATCTCCGTGGGTATGATCGTCGCGAGGCGCATTGACAGGATCGTAGAGGCTCGTTCGGAGACGGCCGACGAGGCTCGCGCGCCCGAGGAGGACCCAGGCCGATGAGCGAGCCCGACATTTCGGCAGCGGATCCTGCCTCGCTGACGTACGACGAGGCGTTTGGAGAGCTTGGCCGCGTGGTGGCCGAGCTTGAGGCCGGAGGCGCAGCCCTTGAGGTCACGGTCTCCCTGTATGAGCGGGCGGTTGCCCTCCAGCGGCGCTGCGAGACGCTGCTCGGCGAGGCGGAGCTCCGCGTTGCGCAGCTGATCGCGCGGGCAGATGGGACGTCAGCGCTGGTGGAAATGCGGGACGTCGCGACCGAGGGCTGAGGCGTCCCGGGCCGCTGCCGCACGAGGCCACGCGAACCCATCGTGCTACGATCCGATATCAGATTTGGCGTCCCGCGATCCGCCGACGCCCCGGTTGCGAAGTAGGCGACAGACGTCACCGCAGGCCGCGTCCGATCGTCTTCGGCCCGCGTCCGTCCACCCGAGCAGGAGCACAACCCGGTGCCGATCCTTGACCGCCTGAAGGGCCCTGCCGACCTGCGCGGCCTCTCTGACGTGGAGCTTGACGAGCTGGCGGCCGAGATCCGCGACACCATCATCAGGACGGTCGCCGTGACGGGTGGCCACCTCGGCTCCTCGCTTGGTGTCGTCGAGATCACCCTGGCCCTGCATCGGCTGCTCGAATCGCCGCGCGACCGCATCGTCTGGGACACCGGGCATCAGGCGTACGCCCACAAGCTCCTCACGGGGCGTCTTGAGCGCTTCCACACGCTCCGCCAGATGGACGGCATCGGCGGCTTCCCGCGCCGAAGCGAGTCTCCCCACGACGTGATGGACGGCGGCCACGCCGGGACCGGGCTGTCCATCGCGCAGGGTCTCGCCAGCGCTCGGGACATCCGCCACACGAAGGAGCGCATCGCCGTGGTGGTCGGTGATGCAGCGATGCTTTCGGGGCTGAGCCTCGAGGCGCTGAACGACATCGGCCACCGCCAGACGCAACTGCTCATCGTGCTCAACGACAACGAGATGTCGATCAGCCCGTCAGTCGGCGCCATCTCGAAGTACCTCGCTGAGATCAAGCTCTCGTCGGCATGGCGCCAGGGCAAGAGCGCTTACGACAATGTGACTGAGCGGATCCCGTTGGTCGGGCCGAAGGCCGTCGAATTCTCGCGCCGGCTCCGCCAGTCTGTGGCATCGATGGCCCAGCCGGGCCAGCTGTTTGAGGACCTCGGCATCACGTACATCGGCGTGATGCCCGGCCACGACCGGCCCTTCCTCGAGGAGACGTTCCGGCGTGCGCTGACGCTCAACGAGCCCGTGCTCGTCCACGTCCGCACGCAGAAGGGCAGGGGATACCGGCCCGCGGAGATCGACCAGACCTCATTCCACGGCGCCGCCCTCCCGCCGATGCAGATTGAACCCGTTGACGGCTATGCGAGCGCCGCGGGCCACAACGGCGAAGGGATGAGCTCGGGTGCCGCGGGCGGCTCGTCCATGACCAGGTCGCGCGATGCAGGGGCTGGGGCCCCGCCATCGTCATCGGTCATGTCAGATCGGCGGGGACACTCTCACGCCAGCGCCGAACCCGCCGCGCAGCCGGTGGAGACCGCGCCGTCTGCGACCCCCGCAACGCCAAAGCCAGACACCGGCAAGGTGGGCAACTACACAGCGTTCTTCGCCCGCGAGCTGGTGGCCCTCGGCGCCGAGGACGAGCGC
>JANYAA010000291.1 GCA_025355255.1 Chloroflexota bacterium
CGCATGGTGGCCAGTGCGCGCCGCCACTCGGCGGCCGGCCGCCCCACGCCGGGCAGGACTAGGGCGATGACGCCCACGGCCAGCACCACGACGGACGCAATGATGATCAGGTCGCGCACCGGGAAGACGTCCGCAAGCCCCGCGCCCGCCATGCCGATGAGGAACACGACGTTGCGCATGACGAACATCGACGAGAAGACGCGGCCGCGGAGCTCGCGCGGCGTGTTGCGCTGGAGCAGGGTCTGCCGGGCAACGGACGTGGGCGAGTTGAAGAACCCGCTGACGATCACCCACAGGATGCCGATCCAGATGTTGGGCGCCAGGCCGTACAGCACGCCTGAGATCCCCATGCCGGCGCAGCCGACGAAGATCCAGAGCCCCGTCTGGATGCGGTCCGAGTAGCGGGCCATGAACAGGGAGCCTGCCACGAAGCCAACGGAGGTCAGGCCTTCCTGCAGGCCGTACTCGGCATCGCTGGCGCCCAGCACGCGGACGGCCATCGGCAGCAGCAGCACGTTCCACAGGCCAAACGCCAGCGACACGGGCGCGCCGATGAGGAACAGGGAGCGAAGCTCCTTCGACTGCGCGATGGTCTGCAGACCGATCTTGAGGTTGTCGATCACCACGCCCACGGTGGTGGGCTCGGCCGTCTCTACGCGGGCGTTCAGCTTGAGCAGCAGCACGCAACCGGCCGAGAAGATGAACGTGAGCGCGTCGATCCAGAAGGCCCAGCGGATGTCGATGGCGGCCAGCAGGCCAGCGCCGGCAAAGCCGATCGCGGTGGAGCCAAACGACGCGATCGACAGCATCGCGTTGGCGGCTTCGAGCTCCTCGTCGCTGGCGATCTCGGGGATGATGCTTTCGTAGGCCGGGTCGAAGAACTGTTTGACGCCGGCGTTGAGCAGGATGGCGACAAACAGGAGATATGCGTTCAGGCCCAGCAGAAAGGGGATGGCCGCCACCACGACGCCCTGGAGCAGGTTGCTCACAAGCATCACCATGCGGCGGTCGTAGCGGTCCACGAAGACGCCCGCCAGCAGGCCGACGATGAGGCTCGGCACCGCCGTGGCCATGAGGGTCATGCCCACGAGGAACGCCGAGCCCGTCACGCTGTACACGTAGATGGCGGCGGCGAGATCCGTCAGGGCGGAACCCGCGGTGGACACCAGCTGTGCCGTCCAGAGGAGCGTGAAGTCCCGCTTGCGGAAGACCGCGAACGGGGAGATGCGTGCGGGTGCGGCGGCCGTGCCCGTCATTCGGGGCAACTCACAATTCGAAAGCCGAAGCTGGACATCCCCAACCCTCCGCTCCCCACGCTCATGCCGGCGCGACTGGTCGGGTCGGATCCGGGCGTGAGGACCTCGGCAGTGTAACGGAGCGTCAACACGCGGTGTCGCCGAAGCCCCGCACGAGCCCTGCAGGTCCAGCCCCGCGGCTCACCCGGCGAGTCATCGCGCGCACGCGGGCACAGACGGCGCATCGTGTGAGCCGCCAAATGCACGAGCGCGCCGAAGCAGCCCCTCGCGGCCCGTCCCGAGACCTAGATGACCCACCTGGTGAGGCTCTGCGCTGGATGACCCACCGGGTGAGCCGCTTGGGTTGGGGGACGCCGCCTCAGCGTCGGGCGGTGACGCCCTCGAGGGCAAGGAGCGCCGCCTTGAGGTCGAGCGCCGTCTCGATGCCGCCCCACGCAGCCGCGCCATAGCCGCCCAGCGAACCGTCACCGGCGATCACACGGTGGCAGGGGATCAGCAGGCTGACCGGGTTGCGCCCCACGGCCCCGCCCACCGCTCGAGCCGCGCCACGCCGGCCAATCCGCGCGGCGATCTCGCCGTAGCTTGCCGTGGACCCGCGGGGGATCGCCCGCACCGCGCCCAGGACCAGCTGGTCCCACGCTGGCCGGTCGCCAATCGCTAAGGGCAGCGCCGAGGTGTCGGGCGCGCCGCCGGCCAGGATCTCGGCCACCGCATCGGCTGCCCGGGCCGCAAGCGCCGCTGCCGCAGGCTCGTGCGATGCATCGGCCAGCGTCAACCCGCGGCGCGCCAGCCCTGCCGCGAGCCCTTCCGCGCTGCCCAGGAGCTCCACGGCAGCCACCCCGGCGCACGTCGCTGCAAGGTGGACGTCGCCCAGTTCAGTTGCCACGTGGCGGACCACCACTCGTGGTGCATAGAACATATTCACGCTGCAATCGTTGCACAACCGAGCGGTACACGGCATACTCACGTCCTGATGACGCACCTCCACGCCGCCAACGCGAAAGCCAAAGCGCTGCGGCCCAGCCAGAAGGCTCGGGCCCTGAGGCTCTGACGCGCGCGCAAGCGACGAGACACGAGCCTCCGGGACTGGAGGCGTCGAGGGGCCGCGGACACCAAGTGGTGACCGCGGCTTTTGTGTTTCTCGGACCTCCTGACCGGCGGCAGATCGCCACGAAAGGACAGTTCGGGAATGCATCTCCTCCTCTACGGACCGGGTCGGCTGGGCGGGGCGGTTGCCTCGGCCGCCACCGCCGCGGGCTGGACCTGCACGCTTGTCGGCCGCCCGGCTGCGGGCGAGACCCGCGCGGACGCGCCCCTGGCTGACGTGGTGGTGGACACCTCGCTTGGCGACGCCGTCGCTGACAACCTCGCCCACGCGCTCGCCGCGGGTAACCGCGCGTTCATCCTGGCGGCCACGGGCTGGGACGCGGACATGCCCCGCGTCCGCGCGATGCTTCAGGAGCACGGCGCCGCGGCCGTCGTGGCCACCAACCTCTCGCTGGGCGCGGCGCTGTTCCTGCGCCTCGTGGAGACGGCCGCCGGCTGGTACGCCCGGGCTGGCGCCTTTGAGCCGTCCATCGTGGAGTGGCACCGCCGCGGCAAGGCCGATCGCCCGTCCGGCACCGCCCGCGCCATGGCCCGTCGCATAACCACCGCGGATCCCCGCTGGGCCGGCCCGGACGCGGCCGACGGCGACACCAGGCCCGCCCTCGACGTCTTCGGCATCCGCGCCGGCTCCAACCCGGGCTCCCATCTGGTGACGTTTGACGGCCAAGGCGAGTCGATCGAGCTCCGCATCGCCGCCCGCGACCGCACGGCCTACGCGGACGGCGCGCTCGCCGCGGCCCGCTGGCTCACGGCGGAGTGCCGCGCTCCCGGCATCCACGCGTTTGACGCAGTTGTTGACGACCTCCTGGCGGTGCCCGCATGAAACAGCCGCCAAAGACCCCCTCCCGCTGACCACCCTTCAGTCCAAACGGACACCCCAGGAGTCTCGCCCGATGGCCCGCACCACGCCCCCCACCCACGGCACCGTCCCCGGCCTTCGCGGCGCGTTCACCGCGCTCGTCACCCCGTTCACCACAGACGGCACCCTCGACGAGGCCACGTTCCGCCGTCTGGTCGCCCGCCAGATCACCCTCGGCATCGACGGCCTCGTCCCCGTCGGCACCACAGGCGAGAGCCCCACGCTCAGCGCCGAGGAGCGCGACCGGCTCATCGAGATCGCCATCGAGGAGGTCAACGCCCGCCCGTCGCGCACGCGGATCCCGGTCATCGCCGGCACGGGGAGCAACGACACCCGCGCCAGCATCGAGGCCACCCGGCGGGCCGCCGCCATGGGCGCCAACGCCGCGCTCATCGTCACGCCGTACTACAACAAGCCCGACCAACGCATGATCGAGGCGCACTTCCGCGCCATCGCCGATGAGGGTGGTCTGCCCATCGTCGTCTACAACGTCCCCGGGCGGACCGGCGTCAACGTTGACGCGGACACGTTCCTGCGGCTCGCCGAGCACCCGCGCGTCGTGGCGATCAAGGAGGCCAGCGCCAACATCGACCAGTTTGCGGTGATCTGCCGTGACCGCCCGCGTGACGTGGCCGTCCTCTCCGGTGACGACGCGGCAACGCTGGCGCTCCTCGCGATGGGCGGCGACGGCGTGATCTCCGTGGCGTCCAACGAGCTGCCGGGCGAGATGTCCGCGCTGGTCCACGCGTGGCACGCGGGCGACGCGGCTGAGGCGCTGCGCATCCACAACCAGCTGCTCCCGCTGATGCGCGGCAACTTCCAGGGCGGGCCAAACCCGGTGCCGGCGAAGGCCGCGATGCTGGCGATGGGCCTGCTCGACACGGACATGCTGCGCATGCCGATGCTGCCGATGGCCGATGCGGCGCGGACGCGCCTGGAGGGGATCCTCGATGGTATGGGGCTGCTTGGCCTGGCGGCGCGTGAGACGGCGGCGATGACCCCTGCGATGCCGACACAGCCGACCAACGTGGCCGAGCTTGTCGAGGCTGCCGCGTGACGGAGGCATCGGCTGCCCCCGCCGAGGCTTCGATCCTCAACGAGCTTGACGCCGGGCGCCGGCGCGCCGCGGTGCCGGAACCCTCAGCACCCGGCGGCTGGCGCGCAGACCCGGAGGTCAAGGCGGCGATCCTCGCGTGCTTCCGCGATCGGGCGACGGCAACCTGGGATCTCGACGGCGCCCTGCGCTTTCGGGACCGCGTGGGGCTGCCCGTGAAGCGGGTGCTGGACGGACCGGAGGCCGATGCGGCGCTGGCCGCCGGTCGGCCATGGCGGATCGTCCCCGGCGGCACGTCGCTGCGGGCTGGCGTCTACCTCGGCCCGGGCGTCGTGGTCATGCCGCCCTCGTTTGTGAACGTGGGCGCCTGGATCGGCGAGGACACCATGGTGGACAGCCATGTCCTCGTTGGCTCCTGCGCCCAGATCGGCGCGCGGGTCCATCTCTCGGCCGGCGTGACCATCGGCGGCGTCCTGGAGCCTGCGGGTGCGCGCCCGGTCATCGTGGAGGACGGCGCCTTTGTGAGCGCCGGGTGCTCGCTGCTGGAGGGCGTCCTCGTTGGCGCAGGTGCCGTGCTGGGTGCGGGTGTGATCCTCACCGGGACGTCCCGCCTGTACGACCTCGTCCGCGGCCGCGTGCTTCAGGGGACAACCGAGGCGCCGCTCGTCGTGCCGCCGGGCGCCGTGGTGGTCCCGGGCACGCGTGCCCTCGGTGGCGCCTTTGCGGAGGAGCACGGGCTCTCCGCGGCAGTGGCGCTGCTGGTCAAGGACCGCGACACTGGCACCGACGCCCGCGTTGCTCTTGAGGATGTGCTTCGATGATGGTCCGCGAGCCTGGCCCGTCGCCCGCGCGTGTGGATGCGCCCGCGATCCGTCGTGGCCGTCCGCTGGCACGCAACGAGATCCTGCGCAACGGCCGGCTTGGCGGCATCGCCCCGGCGGAGCTCGCGGAGCGCTTCGGCACGCCGTTCTACGCCTACGACCTCGACGTGGTCACGCGCCAGGTGGCCGCCCTGCGAACCGCGCTGCCGCCGGTGTTCGACCTCGCGTATGCCGTCAAGGCCAACCCCAACCTCGCGGTGCTGCGCCATCAGGCTTCGCTTGGCCTTGGTGCGGACGTGGCGTCCGGCGGCGAGCTGCGCCATGTCCTGCGCGCCGGGTTTGCGCCGGAGCACATCGTCTTCACCGGTCCAGGCAAGCGTGACGACGAGCTGGCAGCGGCCGTGGCGGCCGGTGTCCGCGTGGTCACCGTGGAATCGGTGGGGGAGCTGCGGCGTCTGGCGCGGATCGCGGAGGCGCATTCCCGTCGCCAGCCAATCCTCCTGCGTGCCGCGGCCGTTGAGGCGGCACGTCACGAGCGGGTGCGGATCATCGGCGACGAGGGCGCCGGCAAGTTCGGGATGGACGAGGCGGACCTGGCCATCGCCGCTGCCGAGGCCGTGGCCTCGCCTTGGCTTGAACCCCTTGGTCTGCACGCGTTTGGCGCGTCCAACCTGCTCGACGCGCACGCCCTGGCGGGTCATGTCGAGGCCACCGTGGCTATGGCCGTGCGCATCGCTGCCGATGCTGGCTTTGCGCTGCGGCTGGTGGACTGCGGCGGCGGTCTCGGCATCCCATACGACGTGCACGAGCCCGTGCTGGACGTCGCGCTGCTGGGGTCCCGCCTCGCGACGCTGGCGTTGCGTCTGGCCGCCGATCCCGCAACTGCCGACACCCGGCTCCTGCTCGAGCCCGGCCGCTACCTCGTGGGCCCGTCCGGCGCGTACGTCGCCCGGGTCACGGAGCGCAAGGAGGTTGCCGGCCACCACGTGGTGATTCTCGATGGCGGCATCCACCACGTCCTGCGGCCCACGCTCGTGGGGCAGGAGCACCGCGTCCGCGTCCTGACCGGCGTCGCGGCGGGCTCGGCTGCTGGCCCCGGCAGGTTCCCCGTCACCATCGCGGGACCCCTGTGTACAGGGCTGGACGTCTTCGTCCACTCGGGCGTCATGGCGCTGCCCGACCCGGGTGATCTGGTGGCCGTGCTGGACGTTGGCGCCTACGGGGCCACCGAATCGATGCCGTTCTTCCTGTCGCACGCCCTCCCGCCCGAGATCGCCATCCGGGGCGGCGAGGCCTGGGTGGCCCGCCCGCGCATCGACCCTGACGTCTGGCTGGGCTGGCAGGTGGGCGAGCCCTAGGCACGCGTTGACGTGGCGCCAACGGCAGCCCCCGTACCGGCGAAGTTGTGACCTTCGGCACATCTGGCGCCAGCGCGACTCGCCGGTATACTCCCCTCCAGTATGAATACTGCGTCCCCCGCCCCCCTGCCCACGCGACCCATCGAGATCGTCCTGCCCATTGAGGGCATGACTTGCGCCTCGTGCGTCAACAGGATCGAGCGCTTCCTCAAGAAGACGCCGGGCGTGGCGGAGGCGGCCGTCAACCTGGCCACCGAGAAGGCCACGGTCCTGGTGGACCCGGGCATGGCGGGTCGCGACGAGTTGGTCAAAGCCGTAGAGGCTGCGGGCTACGAGGTCCGCGCCGAGGCGCCTGCCGCAGTCGCCGGTGCCCAAGCCGCCCAACTGGGCGACGAGATGAGCGCCGAAGACATCGAGCGCGAGAAGGCCCTGCGCGAGACGCTGCGCCAGTCGGCGGTCGCCATCGGCGCATCGCTCCTGTTCATGGCGGCGATGTTCCTGCCACAGACTGCCGTGTCCATGATGGACATCAACAAGCTGATCCTCCTGCCTGCCACCGCGCTGCAGGCGTGGGCTGGCGCCCGCTTCTACCGCTCGGCCTGGCGGGCCGGGCGCCATGGCGGGGCCACCATGGACACGCTGGTGGCAGTGGGCACGAGCGCCGCCTGGGCGTACTCCGCCGTGGTCACGCTCTGGCCGGAGGTGGTCCATCGCGCGGGGCTGCGGACCGAGACGTACTTTGACTCGGCCACGATCATCCTGGGCCTGATCCTGCTGGGCAAGTGGCTTGAGGGCCGCGCCAAGGGCCGCACCACCGGCGCTATTCGCCGCCTCATCGGCCTCCAGGCCACCACCGCCCGCCGCATCCGCAACGGGGTGGAGGAGGATGTGGAGCTGGCGCTGGTTGTGCCGGGTGATCTGCTCCGCGTGCGCCCAGGCTACAAGATCCCGGTGGACGGCGTGGTGGCCGAGGGCAGCTCAGCCGTTGACGAATCGATGCTTACCGGCGAGCCGATCCCGGCGACGAAGACCGCCGGCGACGAGGTGATCGGCGCCACGCTCAACACCACGGGCTCGTTCATCATGCGCGCCACGCGCGTGGGCAGGGACACGGCGCTTGCCCGCATCGTGGACCTCGTCCAGCGCGCGCAGGGGTCCAAGGCCCCCATCCAGCGCATGGCCGACCAGATCAGCGCCGTCTTTGTCCCGGCCGTGCTGGGCGTGGCCGCGCTCACGTTTGCCATCTGGTTCCTGGCGGGACCCGAGCCGCGCATCACGCTTGCACTCACCGCGTTCATCGGCGTGGTGATCATCGCCTGCCCCTGTGCCATGGGTCTCGCAACGCCCACGGCCATCATGGTGGGGACGGGCAAGGGCGCCGAAACCGGCATCCTCGTCCGTGGCGGTGAGGCGCTTGAGGCGGCCGGCCGCATCGACACGGTGGTGCTGGACAAGACCGGCACGCTGACGCTGGGCAAACCCGCCGTGACTGCCATCGTTGCGGCGCAGGGGTTTGACGAGGCGCGCGTGCTGGACCTCGCGGCGTCTCTCGAGACGGGCTCTGAGCATCCGCTGGGCGAGGCGATCGTCCGACGCGCACGCGAGCAGGAGCTGGGCTTCGCAAAGGCCGAAGGCTTCGAGGCCATCGTCGGCCGCGGTGTCAGCGGTGTCATCGACAGCGTGAGCGTCATCGTCGGCAGCCGGCGCCTCCTCGCGGAGCGCGGCGCAGACGTGGCAGCGCTGGAGGAAGCGGCCGCAGCACAGGCGGCCAACGGCGCCACCGTGGTGTTTGTGGCGGTTGACGGCCAGGCGGCCGGGATGGTCGCCGTGTCTGACCCCGTCAAGGCGGAGTCCGCCGAAGCCGTGCGCGGCCTGCGCGACGCCGGCCTTGAGGTCTGGCTACTCACCGGGGACGCCCGCGTGACGGCCGAAGCCGTGGCCCGCCAGGTTGGCATCGACGCCGGCCACGTCATCGCAGAGGTGCTTCCCGAGGACAAGGACGCCGTCATCGAGCGCCTGCAGGCGGAGGGCCACAAGGTGGCCATGGTGGGCGACGGGATCAACGACGCCCCGGCGCTGGCCCGCGCGGACCTTGGCGTGGCCATCGGCACCGGTGCGGACGTGGCGATTGAGGCCTCCGACATCACGCTGGTTGGCGGCGATCCGCGGCTGGTGGGCTCGGCGATTGCCCTGTCGCGCGCAACCCTGCGCGTCATCCGCCAGAATCTGTTTTGGGCCTTTGCCTACAACGTGCTGCTGATCCCCATCGCGATGGGCGTGCTGTACCCGGCATTCGGCGTGACGCTGAACCCGGCGCTGGCCGCGGGCGCCATGGCGCTCTCGTCCGTGAGCGTGGTGACCAACTCGCTGCGGCTGCGCGGCGTGGATGTGCGGCCCGGGAAGACCGTGCTGCAGCGGCGCGGGCCGCTGGGCGTCGTGCGCGATGGCGCCTTCCTGCTCATCGTCGGGGCGATTGGCCTGACGCTGGCTGGGGGTGTGCTGGCGGCGGACGGGGCGATCGATGCGACACTCCCGCGCGTGGCCGTGAGGGCAACCTCCGGCGGGATGCTCGAGCCTGCCGACATCACGCTCAAAGCTGGCGCCTGGACCGTGGTGGAGCTGCAGAACGGCGACAGCGTGGTTCGCGACTGGATGGTTGACGGCGTGGCCAACGTGGAGCTGGTGGCGCGCCCGGGGCAAACGGCCCGCGTGCGCGTGGTCCTGGACAAGCCCGGCACCTACACCGTGATGAGCACGGATGCGAGCGGGCGGTCGATGATGGCGGGGAAGCTCGTCGTTACCCCGTGAGGCCCGGCTTCAGCCGATACACCCAGGCCGTCTTGCGGTCCTGATCCTCAAGCTCGGTGGTGGTCCGGACCATGTACGAGCCCACCTCGACGAAATCGTCCTTGGGCGTGTAGCGCCGGCCGGGATCGCCCGCCAGCACTTCGATGCCCGCCGCGTGGGCGCGCAGCAGCCACGGCCGAACACGCTCCGCCAGACCCTCCGCGTACCAGCAGTCGCCCGCGAGGATCACGTCCGCGTCGGGCGGCTCGTCGTCCAGCACGTCGCGGCTGGTGATGTTCATGTGTCTGCCCACGGCGCCAAGCGCCTTGGCGTTGAGTTCCATCGCGGCGCAGGCGAAGGGGTCGATATCGGCTGCGACGGCATGGGCTGCCCCCGCCCCAAGCGCCGCGATAGCGCAAATGCCGGAGCCGGCGGCAAAGTCGAAGACGCGCTTGCCGGCGACGGCCTCAGGGTGCTCGCGCAGATAGCGGCCAATCGCCAGCCCGCCACCCCAGGCGAAGGCCCAGTACGGCGGGGGCGAATCGTCGTTCTTGGTTTCCACCTGGACGTCGTGCCAGAGCGGCAGGACCTCCTCGGCGAGGTGGAGGCGGACCTCCTCAAGGCTTGGAACTTGCTGCAGACGCGTATGCCGGAAGACGAACGCGCGATGCGGCGATGCCATGCGCCGACTCTACGCCATCGTGGCCCGCGTACACTCCGGTGCGTGAGTGATGTGCCCGCCCGCATCGACGTCCCCTCAGATCCGCGCGACCTTCCCGGGCTGTTCTCCCACCGCTTTGTGGTGGACGTGCGGTTTGGCGACACGGACGCGATGGGCCACGCGAACAACTCGCGGTTCCTCACGTACTGCGAGTCGGCGCGCATCTCGTACTGGGAGTACGTCACCGGTCAGTCGTTCGCGCTCGTGACGCACGGCGCGCGCGAGTCGCTGATCCTTGCGGATATCCGCGTGACCTTCCGATCGCCGGCCATGTTTGGCGAGGTGCTCACCGTGGAGTCGCGAGCCACCCGCATCGGCCGCACGTCGTTTGTCATGGAGCACCGGCTCACGGCGTCCGCCTCGGTCCACGGCGAGGCGCGTCTGGTGGCAACCGCCGAGGACGCCCTCGTGCTGTACGACTACGCGACGGAGCGCCCGCAGGTGATCCCCGACGACGTGGTTGCACGGCTTGAGGCGCACGAGGGGCGCCGGCTGCGAGGCTGAGTCACACCTGACTCAACGCGGGAAGTCCGTGCGCGACTCAGCCCGCGAAGCCCGACTTCGGCCCGCGAACCCTGCACCAAGGATGTCCATCTGAGTCAGTACTGAATTCCGGGCCGCGAGCCAGCGCCCCGGGGCTCTACCCCTGCCAGCGCCGAAAGACCGCCACAGCGTTCTGGCCGCCGAAGCCAAACCCGTTGATCGCCACGGTGTCCACCTTGGCTTTGCGGGCCACGAGCGGCACGTAGTCCAGGTCGCACTCCGGATCGGGTGTGTGCAGGTTGGCCGTGGGGGAGATGACCCCGTCGCGGATCCCGCCGATGGCCGCCAAGGCGGACGCGATGCCGGCCGCGCCAACGAGGTGCCCAACCATCGACTTGGGCGAGCTGATCGCGCGCGAGTACGCCGCGGACCCGTACGCCGCCTTGATGGCTTTGGTCTCGGTGGAGTCGTTGAGCGACGTGGATGTGCCGTGGGCGACGATCCAGTCCACCTCATCCGGCGCCACACCGCTGTTGCGCAGCGCGTTTACCATGGCGCGGGTCTGGCCGCGGCCCGACGGATCGGGTGCCGAGATGTGGAACGCGTCCGCGGTGAGCGCCCCGCCCAGGATCTCGGCGATGGGCGTGGCACCGCGCGCAAGCGCATGCTCGGCGGACTCCACAACAACCACGCCCGCGCCCTCGCCCAGGACGAAGCCGTCGCGCGTGAGATCGAAGGGCCGCGAGGCCGTCTCCGGCGAGTCATTGCGCTTTGACAGCGCCGTCATGTTGGACAGCGCGGCCACGCCCATCGGCACGATCGGCGCCTCAGCACCGCCTGCCAGCACCACATCGCACTCCCCGGTGGCGATCAGCCGCAGTGCGTCATGGAAGGAGATGACCGATGTGGCGCACGCGGCCACCTGGGTCATGACGGGGCCGGTGATGCCGTACTCCATGGAGACCATGCAGGCGGCCATCGAGCCCGACAGCGCCGGCACCGCAAACGCGGAGACAAAGCGCGGGCCCTTGTTGTCGTGGGCGTGGGTGCCCTCGATGATCGATTCGATGCCGCCGCCGCCCGTATTGAGCACCACTCCGACACGGTCCAGCTCGTCGGGGCTCATCGCCGCAAAGTCAATCCCGGACGAGGCCACCGCCTCCTTGGCGGCGCCCATCCCGAGATGGATGAACCGGCTCATCCGCCGGGCCATCTTGGGCTCCATCACGGAGCTCACATCAAAGCCCAGAACCTCCGCGGCAATCCGAACCTCAAACCCGGACGCGTCAAACGCGGTGATGGGCCGCGTGCCCGTCACGCCGTTCTGCAGGTTGCGCCAGTAGGTCTCGAAGTCGTTGCCGATCGGCATGACCGCGCCCATCCCGGTGATGACGGCGCGGCGCGAGAGGTCGGACGAAGGCACTGCGGCAGCCTCAGCGAGGGGTTCGTGGACAGGCGGCGATTGTACCGCCGCGCGGCCCCAGCCTCGTCCGGAGCGGCCTGACGCTCAGGTCCTGACGCTCAGGCCCTGACGCTCAGGCCCTGACGCTCAGGCGCCGTCCCAGCGCTTGAAGATGATGGCGCCGTTGTGGCCGCCAAGACCGATGTTGTTCGACAGCGCGTACCGGATCGGCCGTCGCTCGGTCTCGGTGGTCACCCAGAGGTCGCAGTCCGGATCAAACTCGGAGTAGTTGATGGTCGCGGGCTGCACCTGCTCGGCCACGGACAGCACGGTCGCCACCGCCTCGAAGCCGCCGGCGGCGCCCATCATGTGGCCCGTCATCGACTTGGTGCCCGTGATCGCGATGGAGCGGCGGTCGCGCGAGGCACGCTCGCCAAACACGGTCCAGATCGCCTCGGCCTCGCGCTTGTCGCCCACCGGCGTTGAGGTGCCGTGCGGGTTGATCAGGTCGATCTCCTCGGCCGGCACGCCGCGACGCTGGAGGGAGTTGCGCATCGCGCGGGCGGCGCCGGAGCCGTGATCGGACGGCTGGATCATGTCCCAGCCATCGGCCGTGGCGGCGTAGCCCACCACCTCGGCGTAGATGTGGGCGCCGCGCGCCTTGGCCATCTCCATGTCCTCGAGCAGCAGCGCGCCTGCGCCCTCGCCCAGGACAAAGCCGTCGCGGGTGCGGTCGAAGGGCCGGCTGGTGTCGGCCATCGGGTAGCCGGGCCGCGGCGAGCCGAGCCCGCGCATGTTGCCAAAGCCCGCGTGGGCTACTTCGATGAGCGGCATCTCGGCGGAGCCCGCGATCACGGTGTGGACGTCGCCGCGGCGGATCAGCTCGGACGCCTCCCCCACGCAGTTGGTGCCCGTGGAGCACGCCGTGACCACGCAGATGTTGTGGCCGATGGCGCCGGTCTCAATCGCGATCATGCCCGACGTGGAGTCCACCAGACCGTTGGCGATAAACGTGGGCGGGACGCGGTCAGCACCCTTGTGCTCAAGCACCTTGTGGCTGGCGATCATCAGCTCCTGCCCGCCCGCACCGGTGCCGAAGACCACGCCGACGTCCTCGCGGTTGCTGTCGGTGATCTCAAAGCCAGCATCGCGGAGCGCCTGCTTCGCTGCGGCCACGCCGTACCACATGGCGGACTCGGAGCGGCGGACCGCTTTGGCGTCCATCCAGTCGGTCGCCGTGAAGTTGCGGACCTCGCCCGCGACCTTGTGGTCGTACTGGGTGGGGTCAAACTTCGTGATCGTCGTCAGGCCCGAGACGCCGGCCTGGAGGTTGGCCCAGACGGTGTCCTTGTCGTTGCCGATGGGGCTGATGACGCCGACACCGGTGACGGCGACGCGGCGGGTGTAGTCGGGCTGGCGCACGGGTGAGGTCCTCTCGCGGGGTGTGGCTAGTAGCTGGCGTCCACGGACGCCGCATCGGCGAACGGGACATTGAGCCGGTCGGCGGCTGCGGGATCGTCCAGGGCGATCGTCACGGCGTCCGCAACGATGCGCTTGATCAGCCCCGTGAGGACACGACCGGGGCCAATCTCGATAAATGTGGTCACGCCCCGCTCGTGCATCGCCTGCACGGCGACAACCCAGTCCACGCCCGTGGTCAGGTGGTTGACGAGCTCCGCGCGCCAGGCGTCGGCGGTGGTGATCAGCGCGGCATCGGCATTAGCCAGCAGCGGCGTGTGCGGGTCGCGGAACGTGATGCCGCCCAGGACCTTGGCCATGCCGTCGGCCGCCTCCGCCATGAGCGGGGAGTGCGCGGCAACGCTCACCGGGAGCTCGATTGCGCGCTTCGCACCCAGCGTCTTCGCGATGCCGAGGGCGGCCTCCACGGCCGCACGCTCGCCCGACACCACAACCTGGCCCGGTGAGTTCCTGTTGGCGACACCGAAGATGCCGAAGGCCGATGCCTGCTGCACCAATTCCGGCAGCTTGGCGTCGTCAAGGCCGATGAGGGCGGCCATGCGGCCCTCTCGCCCGGCGCCCGACGTCTGCATCAGCGTGCCGCGGGTGCGGACGAGGCGGACGGCATCGGCGAGGTCAAGAGCGCCCGCCGCCACGAGCGCCGTGTACTGGCCCATCGAGTGGCCCGCGGCAAACGCCGGCGCCGGCACGTCCACGCCAAGTGCGGCCCAGCGCTCGCGGACGGCTGCGAGGTAGGCAATGGAAGCCGCGAGCAGCGCCGGCTGGCTGTTCTCGGTGCGGTTGAGGTCCTCCTCGGGGCCCTCCCACGCGAGACGGCTGATCGGCTCGCCAAGGGCGTCATCGGCGGTGGCGAAGACGGCGGCGGCAGCGTGCGAGCTCTCGGCGAGGGCGCGACCCATCCCGACGAACTGACTGCCCTGACCCGGGAAGACAAACGCGATCTGACTCATCCGGTGGAGCGTACCCGCGATTTGCGGCCTTCCCGGCGGAATCAATGCAGGGCTGCATGGAGCTGTTCCCGGCGGTACCCTCGGAGGCGTGAGGATCCAGCCGTGACCGATGACAACACCGCTCAGCCCGTTCCGCCCATGCGCCGCATGCGCCGCTCAGACCCTGCGGCCGGTCCGGCGCTCCCCGAGGCACTGACCCGCGTCCGGCGCAGCCGCACCGCGCCAAGTCGCGTTATCGCCCGCGTTTTTGAGGCAGACCTCTCGGCGCCCGTCGTCGCCGCCGGCACGCGCATCACCAACGTCCGCCAGATCACCGAGCGCGTGGCCATGGGCCGGGCGCTGTGGCGCGAGCTTGTCGTGGGCTTTGCGTCCCAGCTGGGCGAGCTCAACTTGGGCTTTACGCAGCTGGCCGCGCTCTACGTGCTGGCGGAGGGGGCCACCACCACCATCGCGGATCTCGCGGAGGCTATCGGCCGGTCGCCCTCCGCCACGTCGCGGCTGCTGGACGGGCTGGTCCGCCGCCGCCTGGTGGAGCGCCGCCGCGAGATGGACGACGGCCGGATCCGCACCGTCTGGCTCACGCCCCGCGGCCAGGCGATCCTGCGCATCGTGGACCGCGCCCGGGCCGAGCAGTTCCTGGCCGCCGTCCGGCCGCTGCCCCGCGGCGAGCGCGCGCTCATCGCGATGGGCGTGGCAGCGCTGGCCACGCACGGCATCACCCGCCGCGGCCGCCTGGTGCGCGGAGGCGTCTGAGTTCCGCTCTGTGAGCACGCCGCCGGGGAAGGAGGTGCTCTCCAAGTGCGGAATCCGGGTAGTTCCAACGAAGCGGAACGAGTTGTGGATAGTCGCAGCGGGCCGCGTCAGCCCGCTCCGTTCACGATCACCCAACCGGTGATCGGCTCGACCCACAGGATCATGGCGGACCGGTATTCCGGCTCAACTCGCCTGCTTGAAAAGGTTGGCAGGGGCGACGATCGCTGCGGCGATCTGGGCGATACGATGCCGGATGCGACGCGCAATCATCTACTTCGGTCTCCTCGCCAGTTGCCAGCGGGGACCTACTCACGGTAGCGAGGGGCCGCAGCACGTGAGAGTCGATCGAACTTGGGCCCGCAGCCCCGAACTCCATCGCAGGATTGAGGTCGCCAGTCGCGCGACGCGCAGGATCGCCGCGGCCGCGATCGCCCGGAAAGGATGGCCTTCGCGACGCCCGGGTCGGGGACCCAGTTCTTTACGGCATTCCCCAGCCGACGGTTTGGCCAGTCGCGTCATCAATGACGAAGTAGCCCGAAGTCGCGACGGCGGGGGTCGGCGAACGCACGTGCTGGTTCACGAACGTTCCCTGGGCCCTCACGATCCACAACACCGCATTCGGGTCACGATCGGACTGGGTCCCTGCGGCGCGCGGTTCGAGCGATCCGATGTCGGCCGGGTGGATGCAGTCGATGGACCTGACCACCGTCGGTGTCGTGGGCAAAGAGGCTGCCTCCGCAACCGCGCTCATGTTCGCCAACGCCTGAACCGCAACTTGGGCCACCTGATCGGCCGACATCCTCGGTGTAATGCCGGCGGCGATGGAGGCGGTGTATCCCCCAGCGGCCGCCATTGGCGGCTCCCCGATACCGCGCGACAGGACAAGCCCCACCACACAGAGGAGAAGGAAGCCGCTCAGCAGCAATCGACGGCGTGACATCGAGGCCCCCTTCACCCGCACGTGCCTGTCGGGATGGCGCTGTTCTGCCAATACCTGAACGTGACCGGCTGCGAACACCACGCGATCCCAGAAGGGGTCCCGGGGAGGTTGTGTTGCGCGCCGACGCCGACGGTCACGTACGTACCGCTGTTTGACTGGAATTGATTAAGGGAGACGTACGTCCTGTCGACTTGGCTCGTCTGGCAGGTCGCTTCGAGGCCCCCGGAATAGTCGACTGTCCCGACGCGGTGCCCGGACCACCACGTCGCTCGATAAGACGAGGACCCCCACGTGGCCTCGGCGATATAGGAGTTCGCGACGACCGAACTGTAGTCGCGGACGGTGAAGGTGACTGTCGTACCGAGTGCGGGCGGCGAGGCCAACGCAGCCTCGTCATAGATCGCCCCGCCGTTGTGGCCGTGCGCGCTGTACAGCTGGTAGGTGTTTGTGTACTGCCACCCCTGAGTCATGCCGATCTCGACCCAGTCCGTGTCTGCTTGGGAGTTGTCAGTCCCGACCCACAGGACCTCGGATGCAAAGCCACCCACCGCCCAGTCGCTGGCGGATAGGGTCCGCGTGATCCAGCGCTCTCGGCCGCCCTTCTGCGCGCTCAGGAGCTGCGCATCCTGATAGGCCAGATGCTTGGTGCAGCCGGCGGCAAGCGCGGTCCTCGCGATCGGAACCGGTCCACCACCTGCCGGAATGACACTGATGGCAGCGGCCACAAGGACCGCGAGAAACCCCGTCCGCTTTCGAGCCAAAGCCCACCTCCTTGACGATTGGACCTCCTCGGACGCTACCACACCACGTGTGAATGTTGCGTTGCCCTTCTGGCTGGGCATGATCAGGCGGAATCTGGCGAACGTCGCAACACCCATGAGGAGTTGCGATGGGCCGCCGAGGAACGAGTCCCGACCATGACAAGCGCGAGGCGTTCGCCCGCCTGATCGCCGAGGGCGTCCCCTCGGCCCGGGCCTGTCGCATGGTCGGCATCAACCCGCGCACCGGCAAGCGGTGGCGGAACGGCCGCCGGCTCGCGTCCGGCGGCCGTGTGCTGGACTTGCCGCCCGTGATCACCCCCATCCCCGCGAAGCTCTACTCACCGCGCTACCTGTCCGAGGACGAACGCATCCAGCTCGCCGACCTGCGCCTCGAGGGGCGCGGCGTCCGCGAGATCGGCACGCTCATGGCGCGCTCCCCCTCGACGGTCAGCCGCGAGCTCCGGCGCGGATCGGACGACGCCGGGCGGTTCCGGCCCTT
>JANYAA010000299.1 GCA_025355255.1 Chloroflexota bacterium
GAGGTTTGGGGATCGCTGCCCAGTTGGGCTTAGGCGAGGGCGGGGACTGTGGGGCGCTTGGCGGCCCTGACGGTTTCGCTCTCGATGACCGGGCGAGCGGCCCAGACCACGCCCAGGCCGAGGAGGATCAGCACTGCGCCCAGGGCTGCGGCGATGGCGGCGATGCCCAGACCCACCTGAAGGGTGGAGGCTGTCACGCTGCCGACACCGAGCTCGGCGATCAGCGCGTGGGCGGTGCCGCTCCAGGCCTGGTCGCGGGCCGGGCCGTCAAGCGGATCCATGCGGTTGAACTGGCTGAAGTAGCGGCCGTTGACGGCAACGTCGTAGGTGCCTGCGGGGATGACGGTGCCGTCCGCCTTGGTCGCGTCCTTGGTGAGGGTGACCTTCTGCACGCTGTCGAGCGTGTGATGGGCGATCGTGGCCATCTCGACCATGTACTCGCTGGCGGTGTTGACGATCGGGTCGTTCGGGTTCAGGTCCGCCGCGTTGACTGTGTAGCCCCAGTCGTTCTGGAGCAGCGAGAGGATGGCCTGCCCGCCCTCGGTCTTGCCACGGTCGGTGAGCTGGCCCTGGTCGTTGTAGCTGAGCTTCACGGCCTGCGCCGCGCTGAATGTGTTGAGGGCCTTGGCGCCCTCCTGGGTCTTGAGGAACGTGTAGCCGCCGACGCCGGCAAAGGCGAGGCCGGCCACGATGAGAAACACGCCGATAACCTTGAACCGGGAGTACATGGGACGCTGATCCTTCCTGGAGAACCCACCCGCTTGGGACGCGGTCTGTGGGGGCGACTGGCTGGGTGCTCCGGACGCTCCCGGTGAGGCCGCGGACCTCTGGTTGCGTTCGATGTGTTCATGGTGCCCTTGTCGTTGGCGTGCCGACGCGGCCGACCGACCCGTCCACGCGGGCATTTCCTGTGGGATCGAGGTCCGAACGTCAACTCTGGACGGGCCAGACGGCCCCCCGGAGAGTCATCGGAATGGCGATGCGCGTCGAAAGGGCCGAAATCCGACCGGCGCCGTTCGTCGTAAAGGTCTCGGTGGCGCGCTGTGTGCGGGCGCCTGAAGGCGGAGGCGGCCATGGCGGGACGGTCTGCGGGGGCACTGCTGGGGCGTGTGCTGGTCGCGCTGCTCGTGCTCGTCCTCGTAACGGTGCCACGCACCCCAAGCCCCGTGTTCGCTGCCTCGGTCGTCATCACCATCGGCGACCTGCTCAGCCCCGCATCGCTGAACACGGCTCCTGGAACCACCATCACGTGGACCAACACCAGCGGCAACCGCCACCGGGTACGCACCACGTTAGGCCCGGTGGGGTTCGACTCCGGTGATCTCGACCCCCGGCCAGTCCTTCAGCGTCACCCTGACGGCCGTCGGCACCTACCAATACCGCGACGACCGGAACCCGGAGCTGTCCAACTACTGGGGCACCATCACCGTTGCGGTGCCCGCCTCAGGGCCGCCAGCAACCCCAAGTCCGGGCGGGACTCCCCTGCCGCCGCCCGGGGACATCCTGATGGCCGGCCGCGCGTTCACGCCGGCGACCGTGACCGTCGACGCGGGCACGGCCGTCCGGTGGCGCAACAACGACAGCCGCGAGCACACCGTGACGTCCGGGAGCCAGGCTTTTGACTCGGGGCTGATCGCCGCCGGCGCCACGTTCACCCGTGTGTTCAGCACGCCGGGCACATTCAGCTACCTCTGCCTCATCCACCCCGACATGACCGGGACGATCGCCGTTCGGGGAGCCGGCGGTGCGACCCCTCCCCCGCCGCCACCACCCACACCGACGCCGGTTCCCACGCCGGTGGTCACGCCCGCGTCGGGCTCGGGCCAAGTGCTCGTGGTGGACTTCGCGTTCAACCCTGCGGCGGTGGACGTGGTTGCTGGCACCACCGTGAACTGGGTCAACGGCGGGGCAGCACTCCACACCATCACGGCCAGCGACGGGTCATTTGACTCGGGCCTCGTCCCTGCAGGGGGCCGCTTCGCTCGACGCTTCAGCACACCGGGCACCTATCTCTACATCTGCGCGCTGCACCCGTCAATGGCAGGCGTGGTCCGGGTCTTCGGGGCCAACGGCGCGACACCGCCGCCACCCGCTCATACCACGCCACCGCCCACCCCGCCGCCCGTGGCCCGAGGCGAGCTTGAGCTGCGCGACGTCGCCTTTGTGCCGGCGTCCATCCGCGTCTCGCCCGGCACCACGCTCACGTGGGTGAACACCGGTGCCGCGCCGCACACGGTGACTGACCGCGCGGGCTCGTTCAACTCGGGGATCCTGGCTCGTGGTGCCCGGTGGTCGCGGGCGTTCAACGCACCTGGCACGTACCAGCTGCTCTGCGCCATCCACCCCGACATGCACGCCACGCTCGTGGTGGCGGAGCCGGGAGCCACGCCGGCACCGCCCGCCACAACGCCGCCCGTGGAGACCCCAGCCGCAGACTCCGGCAACGTTGCGATTGTCGACTTCAACTACGCGCCCCAGATTGTCCGTGTTGCGGTTGGCACAACCGTCACCTGGGTTAACGGCGGCGTTGCGCCGCACACGGTGACCGCCAGAGACGGGGCGTTCGACTCGGGCTTCCTCAACACAGGTGAATCCTTCAGCCGTCAGTTCAATGCGGAGGGCGTGGTGGAGTACCTGTGCGCCATTCACCCGGCGATGATCGGGACGGTCGTTGTCGGCGCAGCCACCGGCCCCGGACCGAGCGTTGGCCCGACCGCTTCGCCAAGTGGAGGGGGCGGGCCAGCGGGTGGCAGCTCATCGGGCAGCACGCCGGGGTCCGGTCGAGGCGGGGCGAAGCCCCCGGCCGTCGTGTCGGAGGCATCGCTGGAGCTGCTCTCTGTGGAGCAGCTGCTGCGCATCGGCCTCGTGCTGGCGTCTCCGCGGGCGGCGCAGGGACCTTCGGCCTCGTGGTGCGGTCAACTGCCCGCAGAGCCTGACCGGAGAGGCGGGAGGCCTAGCGCAGCGCGACGTCCGCGAACGTGCGCATGTCCGGCACCACGAGGTCCGGCGCGGCGTTGGCGATCGGCGTGGCGCCTCTGCCTGGCTTGCCGTCGCGACGATTGATCCAGACGCTGGTCATGCCCATGGCCTTGGCGGGCACGTGATCGTGGAACAGGCTCTGCGCCACGTGCAGGATGCGCTCCCGCGGCACACCAACGCGCTCGAAGAGGAGCTCGAAGTTCGCCAGGCTCGGCTTGTAGCCGCGGGCCTGCTGCGCGGTGACAACCCAGTCGAACTGCACGCCAAGCCGGCGGTTCGAGCCCGCGAAGAGATCGTCGTCGCAGTTGGTGAGGACGCCGAGTCGGAAGCGGGTCTTGAGACGCCGCAGCGCGTCGGCCGAGTCCGCGAAGGCGGGCCACTCCGGCACGGAGCCCGCGAAGTGGGTGATGGCGGAGTCGGCCGGATGCACCCCGAGATCCGCGCAGGCGCCGCGCGCGGCAGACGCCAGAACCTCGCGATACGTGCGGTAGGCCCCCGCCTCGATGGCCGCCTCGTGCTTGGCGAACAGCTGCAGCAGCTCGTCTTCCGTCGGGCGCACCGCGTGCTGCGAGAGGACCACCTGGAACGCGTTGAGGATGCCGCGCTCCCAGTCGATCAGCGTGCCGTACGTGTCGAAGGTGAGGGCGTCAAAGCGGCTGAAGTCGATGGCGGTCACGTGCGGCCTCCTGGGCTGGCGAGTCCGCGGATCGTACCGGGCCGAGGTCTCGCGCGACGCGGCCCGCCCGGCGAGTCTGGTCGGGACCTCGGCTCGCCCCGCGGGTCATCGCTCGCTCACCAGCGCTGAACGACCCACCCGGTGAGCCAACCGTGCTGGAACGGTTCGGCAGGCGCGGCTCAGGACGTGGCTGACCCATGGGGTGAACGATCTGTGCTGGCCTGCGCGCGATGACGCACGGGGTGAGCCGCCCGGTCGAGCGGCGGGCTACCGAGCCAGTTCGGCCGCCATTGCCGCCACGTGCGCCGCGGTGGTCCCGCAGCAGCCGCCGATGATCGTGGCGCCGGCATCGGCCATCCGCCGCGCGTAGGCCGCGGCTTCAGCGGGTGTGCCGGGGTACGTCGTCTCGCCGTCCGCGGTCCCGTACGGGATCCCGGCGTTTGCCTTGGCCACGATGTGCAGCCCGGGCGCCGCTGACACCAGGAGCGGGATCACGGCTTCCACCGGACCCCAGCCGTCGCCGCAGTTGGCGCCCACGCCCGCTACCCCGTGCTCAGCCAGGAGTGCCGCCGCCTGCTCGGCCGGATTGCCAAACATCGTGCGGTTGCGCGCGGCAAACACCAGCGTGGCCACCACGGGCAGGCCGGGCGCCCCCTCGCGGGCCCCGTCCACTGCGGCGAGCGCCTCGTTGAGGTCCATCATCGTCTCAACCCAGAGCACGTCCACGCCTGCTTCGGCCATCATTGCCGCCTCCTCGGCAAACGCCGCGCGGACCTCGCCCGCGTCAAGGACGCCGTAGGGAACCAGCAGTCCGCCCGTGGGCCCCATGGACCCTGCCACCAGCCGGTCCGGACCCGCGGCAGCGCGGGCAGCGGCCACGGCGGCTCGCGTGACCTCGGCGGTTCGGCCCTCCACATCGGAGCCCATCAGCCGCAGCCGATTGGCACCAAAGGTGCACGTGAGGATCAGCCCAGACCCTGCAGCGACATGCCCGCGGTGGACGGACTCGATGGCCGCAGCGCCCTCAGGCGTGAGGAGCCAGGCTTCGGGCGCCTCCCCCACCGGCATGCCAGCGGCAAACAGGGCACTGCCCATGGCACCGTCGGCGACGATGGGGCGGACGAGGCTTGTGGGATCGGGCAGCAGTGACATGTGTGGAGCATTCGGGACGCGGCGCCGCTCGTCAAGCGCCAGGCCGGTTGCGGGCAAGGAGCCACGACGGCCCGCTGCGGCCGGTATGGTGGGAGCCGATGGATTCGCTGCTTGAGCGGGTGCTCCTGACCACGTTCCGGTGGCAGTCGCGCCATGCCATGCGGATCAGCGAGGTGGACCAGCGCCAGCCGCCGCCGCCACCTCACGGCCCCATCTCGCTGTACGTCCACGTGCCGTTCTGCACCGCGCTCTGCCCGTTCTGCACGTTCCACCGAGTGCCGTTCCGGGAACAGGCGTCACGGCGCTACTTCGCCGCCCTCCGCGACGAGCTGCGCCTCTACCAGCGGGCGGGCTTCAGCTTCGGCAGCCTATACGTGGGCGGCGGCACACCTACCTGCGCACCGGGCGAACTGGTGGAGACGATCGCCCTGGCCCGCGAGCTGTTCGGCATGAGCGAGATCTCGGTGGAAACCAACCCCACCGATCTGCGGCACGCCGTTCTCGAGCCGCTCGCGGCGGTTGGCGTGCGGCGCTTGTCCGTGGGCGTCCAGAGCTTTGACGATCGGCTGCTGCGGGCGATGGAGCGCTACGACCACTACGGTGCAAGCTCGGAGGTGGTCGAGCGCATCAACGCCGCCGCCGACAGCTTTCCCACGCTCAACGTCGACCTCATGTACAACCTGCCCAGCCAGAGTGTGGCGTCGCTGGAGCATGACCTCGATGTCGTCCTCGGTCTCCGTGCCAACCAGATCTCGTTCTACCCGCTCATGACCGCGCACTCGGCCGCCGCGAAAATCCGCTCCACGATGGGCGCTTCGGGACCAAGCCTGGTGCGCGAGTTCTATGGGCGCTACCTCGCGCGGCTGCGGCCGGCCTTCCAGCCGCAATCATGCTGGTGTTTCTCGCGGACCGCCGCAGCCATCGACGAGTACGTCGTGGACGCGGACGACTACGTCGGCATCGGCAGCGGCGCCTTCAGCTACCTCGACGGCACCCTGTATGCCACAACGTTCTCGCTGAACCACTATGTGGAGCGGGTTGGCCGCGGGCTGCCCGGCATCACCGGCCGCCGCGCTTTCTCGCTTGACCACCGCCTCAAGAACGCCTTCCTGACGGGTCTGTTTGGCCTAGAGCTGCGCAAGGCACGTGTGCGGGGACGCTGGGGCGACGAGTTCGAGGAGCGGCTGCGCTGGGCGCTCGACGCGATGCGCGCCGTTGGCGCGGTCACTGAGGACCGCGAGGCGTGGCGGCTGACGGACCGCGGGATGTACCTCTGGGTGCTGATGATGTCGGAGTTCTATGAGTCGGTGAACCGCTTCCGGGAGGCGATGCGCGCGGCGATCCGCGCCGAGCTTGAGGAGCCAGACCTGCGCCATGGCGCGTCGCTGAGGCCGCGGATAGTCTCCTGAATCGAAGCGGCCGGCCCCTCGCAGGACCGGCCGTCGAAACGTGTCGCGGAAGCGGCTACTTGACCGCCTGGTCCGTGATGTCGAGGCCGCGGTCGATGATCGCAAACGCCTCGTCCATCTCCGCCTCGGTGATGCAGAGCGGCGGGTTTGTGTGGACCGAGTTGTTGGCCAGCATCACGTACAGCCCCTCCTCGCGGAAGAACTTGCCGATCGCCTTCATCTCGTCGCTGGTCCCGTTGAACGGCGTGATCGGCGTCCACGGGTCCTGGCTCCGGACCAGGTCAAGAATCCCGAAGAGCCCGATGTTGCGGTGGGCGCCCACGGACGGGTGCTTCGCCGCCAGCTTCTCGTGCCAGGCCCGCAGCTTCTCGCCCATGCGGACGGCGTTGTTGATGAGGTCGTCCTCCTCGTAGACGCGGATGGTCGCGAGGGCGGCGGCAAGGCTCATCGGATGCGAGCTGTAGGTGAGGCCGCCGTAGAACATCTTGGTGTTCATGGCCTCTGCGATGCTGTCGCGCATGGCCACGGCGCCCAGCGGCAGGTAGGACGACGTGAGGCCCTTGGCCATCGTCATGAG
>JANYAA010000306.1 GCA_025355255.1 Chloroflexota bacterium
TGCCTTCCGGCCGAGCGGGAATGCGCGTCTGCTGTTTGCCGTAGGCCCCGAAGGGGACACGCAGGCGGCGCTCTTCCTGGTGAGCTGCGGCTCACGCGTGGTGGAGCCGTACGGGGGCATGACGGCGGCAGGCGCCGCGAGCCGGGCCAACTACCTCATCAAGTGGGACGCCATCACGTCCTCGCGTGCAGCCGGCGCGACGAGCTACGACCTGTGGGGTCTGGTCAACCCGGGCATCGCCCACTTCAAGGCGGGCTTTGGTGGGCGGGAGATCACGTATGTCGGCGGGTTTGAGCTGGATCTGGCCCGCGTTGGCGCTCCCGTGGTCCGCGCGGCGGCCGATCTTCGCGAACGCTTCCGGAGTAGGGCGGCACGCGTCGCGGATCCCGGCGTATGACCTCGCTGCGGGCGGTGCCGGGCGTGACGGAGCTCGCTCCGGAAGCGCTAGACGACTGGGACGCACGCACGGTCGATGTGCCCGGCGGCGACCTGTACCAGTCGCGCCCGTGGGCCGAGTATCGCTCGCGCCACGGCTGGCAGCCCAGGTTCCTCGCCCTCGATGACGGCGCGCGGGTCCTCGCCCTGCAGCGGCCGTGGGCCTGGATAGGCGGGTCCGGTGTCTACATCTCGCGCGGTCCAGTGACGGCCGGCGCAACGCCAGACGTCGCAGCGGGTCGTCTGGTGGTGGTTGCGCGCTGGCTGGCCGCACACGGCGTTGACGCGATCGCGAGCGACGCCGAGATCCCGGCCGGTCTGGGCTACGAGGCGGCCCTCACCGGGCACGGGTTTCACCAGATCGACGAGCTGCAGCCCTCGCGGCACCGGATGCGGCTGCTGCTGCCCGCCTCGGCAACCGAAGACGACCTGCTGATGGCCACCGACATGACCACCCGCCAGCGGATCCGCGGCGCGATCAAGAAGGGCCTGCGCGTCCGCTGCTACGACGGGCCTGGACGAGCGCCGCTCGGGGACGGGTTTGAGGCGCCGGGTGCCGACGACGGCGCCGCCGCTGCCGCGCTGGACCGGCTCCACGGCTTTGTCGAGGGCACGGGTGTCAGGCGTGACTTCAGCGTTGGGCGCCGGGAGCCGTTTCGCGACTGGGGCTTGACCGGCCTCGCCACCGGCCGGATGGTGCTGCTCGAGACGGTGTCACCCGAAGGCGACGTTCTCGGTGCCGCCATGTTCTATCGCCACGGCGGCCGACTCACGTACTCGCATTCCGGGGACCGGGCAGACCTGCGGCGGGCGTGGCCGGGTGTGGCCCATCTCCAGCTGTGGCGGGCCATCCAGCTGGCTCATCGCGAGGGGATGGGCGAAGTGGATTTGGGCGGTGTGGATGTGGCAGGTGCTCGGCGCGTGCCTGTTGAGGGAGAGCCGATGTACGGGCTCTACGCCTTCAAGCGCTCCTTCGGAGCGGAGTGGCTGGAGCAGGCGGGCGCGTTTGAGTGGATCGCGCGACCATGGCGGTACGGGCTGGGCCGCGTGACCCGGCGGCTGGCGGCGAAGGTGGGAGGCCGATGAGCCACGCCGGCGAGAGCGCGATCGATACGCTTGTGGCTGCCGCGGAGCCCGCAGCGCCAAAGGCGATGGCGGACCTGCTGAGCCGATTCGCCCGCGCCGGGCTGCTGCTTGACGCTGGCGGGGATGCACCGGGCATGATCACCGGCGTCACCGAGGATTCGCGACAGGTAGGCGGCGGCCGCCTCTTCGTGGCCGTGCCGGGCTTCCACGTTGACGGCCACGCCTTTGTCACAGCGGCGGGCGTGGGCGGGGCGGCAGCAGTGCTGGTGGAACATCATGTCTCGGGCGCGGACGTTCCGCAGATCGTGGTGCGTGATGCGCGTGCCGCCCTGGCCGAGGCCGCCGCCTGGTGGTATGGCGATCCGTCGCGCGAGCTTGGCGTCATCGGGATCACCGGGACGGACGGCAAGACCACCACATCGTTCCTCGCGGCAGCGGCGCTGGAGGCGGCAGGGCTCAGGACGGGGCTGATCGGCACCGTGGAAACCCGCGTCGGCGGCGTCCGGGAACGCCACGCGGCCCACGTCACCACGCCTGGGGCGCCGGAGCTGCAGGCGACGCTGCGGGCGATGGTGAACGCAGGCGATCAGGCGACGGTCCTCGAGACCACGTCCCACGCGCTGGAGTTGCGCCGTGTTGCCGGCATCAGCTACGACGCGGCGGTGTTCACCAACCTGACCCACGAGCACCTCGAGCTCCACGGAACGTTCGAGCGCTACCGCGAGGCCAAGGTTCGCCTATTCGAGATGCTGGCGGGCGAGCCGAAGACTGCCGGGGGTCGCGTCTGGCCCAAGGTGGCGGTGGTGAACCTTGACGACGGCTCGGCGCCGTGGTTTGTGCGGGCGGCCGTGGCGGCTGGCGCTCGCATCCTGGGGTACGGCGCTGCGCCCGACGCTGTCGTACGCCCCACGGCCGTCCAGGAGGACGCACAGCGCCTTCGGATGGCGTACGACGCCCCTTCGGGACCCGGCGAGCTGTCGCTCCGGCTGGCGGGCCGCTTCAACGTCCACAACGCGCTGGCCGTGGTGGCGCTGTGCGAAGGGCTGGGCCTGGACCCCGCCGCCGTCCGCGCCGGCCTCGAGGCCGTGACCGGGGTTCCGGGCCGCATGGAGCGCATCGACGCCGGCCAGCCGTTTGGCGTAATCGTGGACTACGCCCACTCGCCGGCCTCGCTGGAGACGGTCCTGGACCTTCTGGCGCCGGTCGCGGCGGCCGCGGGCGGCAGCCTGATTGCCGTCTTTGGCTCGGCGGGGGAGCGGGACAGGGCCAAGCGCGCCGCGATGGGGCGGGTGGCGGGCGAGCGGTGCCGCCTGGTGATCGCGGCCGACGAGGACCCCCGCGGCGAGGACGGCACGGCCATCGTGGAGGAGATCGTCGTGGGCGCAGTCGCCGCCGGCAAGACGGGCGGGACGGACGTCCTCGGCATCCCGGACCGGCGGAGCGCGATTGCGGAGGCGTTTGCCAAGGCCGAGCCGGGCGACATCGTCCTCCTCGCCGGCAAGGGCCACGAGACCACGATCCTGTATGCGGACCACGCGCTGCCCTGGGACGAGGCGGCCGTTGCGCGCGAAACGCTCGCGGCGATGGGGTGGCCCACGGGCGGGTAGACTCGCCCGCATGGCCGAGCCCGTCATCCGCGACCCAGAAGAGCCGCTCGCCGTGTCTGTGACGGGCCGCTCGGGTGCGCCGGCGAAGGGGGCCGGCAAGGCCAAGGCCGGTGCGCCGACGCCTGCGCCCGTCGCGAAGCCAGTCCGCAGCGCCCGTCCGTTTGACGGCGCCGGAACAAGGCGGCACCTGCTGGCCACCGTGCGACGCCACCACCCGAGCGCCAACCTCGATGTCGTCGAGAACGCGTTCGCCCTCGCCGTCGAGGCGCACGACGCCCAGGTCCGCGCGTCGGGCGAGCCCTACGTTACGCACCCCATCGCCTCGGCGCAGATCCTCGCAGAGCTTGGCATCGATCCTGTCGCGGTGGCGGCGGCGCTGCTGCACGATGTCCCGGAGGACACCGAGTACAGCCTTGCGGATGTCGAGGAGCGGTTTGGACCCGAGATCGCCCAACTCGTGGACGGCGTCACCAAGCTGTCCAAGTTCAGCACCCACAGCCACGAGCAGCAGCAAGCCGAGAACATCCGGAAGATGTTCCTGGCGATGGCCGACGACATCCGCGTCGTGCTCATCAAGCTCGCCGACCGGATGCACAACATGCGCACCTTGGGCGCCCTGCCCGCGGAGAAGCAGCAGCGGATCGCCCGGCAGACCCTTGAGATCTATGCCCCGCTGGCCGAGCGCCTCGGCATCTGGCAGATCAAGTGGGAGCTTGAGGACCTCTCGTTCAAGGCGCTGGAGCCTGAGGCGTTTCGGGAGCTCGCAAAGCTGCTGGACACGCGCCGCAAGGGCCGCGAGGCGTTCATCGAGCGCGCCATTGAGGAGCTCAAGCCGCGTCTTGCCGACGCCGGCATCAAGGCGGACCTCCAGGGCAGACCCAAGCACATCTACAGCATCTGGAAGAAGATGCAGCGCAAGAGCGCGGGATTCGGCGAGATCTACGACGTCTACGCCGTCCGGCTGCTCGTGGACGAGATCCGGGACTGCTATGGCGCTCTCGGGATCGTCCATGCCCTCTGGCGGCCTATCCCCGGGCAGTTTGACGACTACATCGCCGTTCCGAAGAACAACCTGTACCAGTCGCTCCACACCGCGGTGATCGCGTTTGACGGGAAGCCGCTCGAGATCCAGATCCGCACCCACCAGATGCACCAGGTGTCCGAGGTGGGGATCGCGGCGCACTGGCGGTACAAGGAGGGCTCCAAGGCCGAGCGCGACTACGACGCGAAGCTCGCCTGGCTGCGCCAGCTGATGGAGTGGCAGCGCGACGTCAGCGAGTCAGACGCGACGGAGTTTGTCGAGGGGATCAAGCTCGACATCTTCCAGGACCAGGTCTTCGTGTTCACGCCGCGCGGCGATGTCAAGGACCTGCCCGCAGGCTCCACGCCGCTGGACTTCGCCTACCGGATCCACACCGACATCGGCCACCGCACCATCGGCGCCAAGGTCAACAACCGGCTTGTACCGCTGGATTACCGGCTCAAGAACGGCGACATCGTCGAGATCGTCACCACGAAGGGCGAACACGGGCCTTCGCGCGACTGGATGAACTTGG
>JANYAA010000307.1 GCA_025355255.1 Chloroflexota bacterium
CAGGTTTCGCGCTCGTCCGCATGCTGAAGTAGCGGCTGCGCCGGTCGCGATCGCAGCCTGCCGGGGGGCAGCCCGATTCAGTACGAATCCGCCTAGTTCCAACCATACGCAACGATTTGTGGACGAGCGTGGTGGTTCTCCACAAGTTGTTCCGCTTTGCCGGAACTACCCCGATTCCGCTCCTGAGGGACGCACCGACCGGCCCCTCGTCAGAGGCCGCGCCCGGCCACCAGCACGCCCGCGTCCACGTCCCAGGCCAGCCGCACGTCGTCCGCGGGGTTCCACACGGTCTCGGGCCCGCCAAGCTGCTGACGCACGCCCACGGCCTGCCCGTTTGCGAGGCGCAGCTCGTACTTGCGTGTGGACCCGAGATACAGCACGTCCGTGACCGTCGCGTCCACGGTGTTCACGCTCGCGGGCACATCGCCGGTCCGCGGGATCAGGCGCAGTCGCTCAGGCCGGACCACGAGCGCCGCCAGGCTCTTCTCGGGCAGTGACGCCCGGGCGGCCGCGGCCCCGCTCACACGCCACTGGCCAAGCTCCGCAACGACGGACCCGGCGTCGAGCTTCCCGTGCAGGATGTTTGACTCGCCGATGAAGTCCGCGACAAACAGCGAGATCGGCCGTTCATACAGGTCCTCGCCCGAGCCCAGCTGTTCAATCCTGCCGTCGTGGAAGATGGCGATCCGGTCGCTCATGACCAGGGCTTCTTCCTGATCGTGGGTGACGTAGATCACCGTCGCGCCAAGCTGGCGGCTGATGTGCATGATCTCGAGCTGAAGCGCCTCGCGAAGCTTCTTGTCGAGCGCGCCCAGCGGCTCGTCCATCAGGAGCAGGCGCGGCTGGAACACCACGGCGCGGGCGAGCGCGATGCGCTGCTGCTGGCCGCCCGACATCTGGCGCGGGTAGCGCGGCCCGTAGCTGTCAAGTTTGACGAGCTTCAAGGCGTCCGCGACCCGGCGCTTCGCCTCGTCCTTGGGGACCTTGCGCATCTGCAGCGGGAACTCGATGTTCTCAGCCGATGTCATGTGCGGGAACAGGGCGTAGTTCTGGAACACCATGCCCACGTCGCGCTTGTGCGGCGGCACAGTGGAGACGTCCACGCCGTCGATCTCGATGGTTCCGGCCGACTGCTCGGTGAACCCCGCGATCATCCGCAGCGTGGTGGTCTTGCCCGAGCCCGACGGCCCCAGGAGCGTGATGAACTCGCCCTCTTGGACATCGAGGTCCACGCCGGCAACGGCTGCCACATCGCCGAACATCTTCTTGAGGCCGCGCAGGGCCAGCGCGGTGCGGTCGCTCCGGACGGCGCGGCCGGACGGCAGGTGCGCGCTCATCGGACAGGAGCCTGGCGGCGGACCACGAGGGCCAGCGTCAGCACGGTTGTCGTTGTGGCGAGCAGCACGGTTGCCACGGCTGCGACGGTTGGGTCAACCACCTGCCGCACCTGCTCCCACATCACAACCGGCAGCGTCCGGAACTTCGTCGTCGTCATGAAGATGGACACGACCACCTCATCCCACGATTCCAGGAAGGCAAACAGTGCGCCGGCAAACACGCCGGGCATGATCAGCGGCAGCGTGATGCGCCGGAATGTGCGCCACGGGTTGGCGCCGAGGTTGGCGGCGGCCATCTCGAGGTTGCGGTCCATCGAGCGCAGGCTCGTTGACACGCTCACCACGACGTACGGCACCGACAGGGCGGTGTGCGCGATCACCATGCCCACGAGGGTGCCGGTGAGCTTGAAGCGCACAAAGAACGAGAACATCCCGATGCCGATCACGATCACCGGGACGACGAGCGGCGACAGGATCAGCGCGTTGGCGATGGTCTTGCCGGGGAAGCGGCCGCGGGCGATGCCAAGGGCCGCCATGGTGCCCAGCACGGACGCGACCACCGCTGTGCAGACGGCCACCTCGAAGCTGTTGAGGAAGCCTGACGTCCATGCAGGATCGGCAAACATCTTCCCGTACCACTGCAGCGAGAAGCCCGACGGCGGGAACTCCAGGATCTGCCCTGCCGTGAAGCCCATGGGCACGATGACCAGGCTCGGGCCTACCAGGAACACGATGATCATGATGCCGAACACCACGAGCAGGACGCGGTTCCAGCGGCGGAAGCTGTCAGTCATCGGTGGCCTCAGCTCTCGCCCAGCGCGCCGTAGACGTCGCGCAGCTTCACAAACCTCGATGCGATGGCCAGAACGGTGAACGTCAGCACCATCAGGATCACAGCCATGGCGCTGGCCAGGCCCCAGTTCACACGGACCTGGACCTGGTCCGCGATGAACCGGCTGATCATGGTCTCCCGGGCGCTGCCGAGGATGGTCGGGGTGATGTAGAACCCGAGCGCGAGGACGAAGACCAGCAGGCTGCCGGCGGTGATGCCGGGAAAGCTCAGCGGGACGAACACGCGCCGGAAGGCCGCAAACGGCCCCGCACCCAGATTGGCGGCCGCACGGGTCAGCTCGGGGTCGATGCGCTGCATCACCGAGTACAGCGGCAGCACCATGAAGGGCAGCAGGATCTGGCTCATGCCCAGGATCACCGCAAAGGTGTTCCGGATGAGCGGCAGCGGCTCAGTGATCACCTTGAGGTTGAGCAGGAGCGTGTTGATGATGCCGGTGTCGCGCAGGATGACCTCCCAGGCGAACGTCCGGACGAGCAGGCTGGACCAGAACGGCACCAGCACGAACACCAGCATGATTCCCGCCACACGTTGGGGGACGATGGCCATCAGGTACGCGTACGGGTATCCCACCGCAAGACACGCAACCGTGCAGATGACGGCGATGTAGAACGTGTTGCCCAGCACCCGCATATCCGCCTCGTTCGTGAAGAACGTGACGTAGTTGCCGGCGCCGATGTCGGCAGGGTCTGTGACGCTGCGGACGACGATCAGCAGCATCGGGAGCAGGAACGCAGCTGTCAGGAGCACCAGCAGGGGCACCGCAAGCGAGCCCCAGCGGGAGATGAGCGGGCCGCGTCTGGCGCGACCCGCTCGTCCCTTGACCGCAACGGGTGCGGACATGCCTGCCGTCCGAGTTATCGGTTCAGGCGTGTCCGGGTCACTTGGTCTTCCACGCGTTGTACTGCTCGTCGAGCGTCGCGGAGTTGGTGACCAAGTACTGGTCGTTCACGGTGACCGACGTGCCGTTGATGTTGGAGACGGCGAGGTCCGGCTTGTTGGTCGGGTCAACTGGCGCGAACTTGTTGGGCGGGCCGTACGTGATGTACTTCGAGACGGCGCCGTTGTTGTTGGCACAGGACATCCAGCCAAGCATCTGCATGGCGGCTGCCTTGTTGGGCGTGCCCTTCGGGACAACCCAGTAGTCCGCAACCAGCAGCTGCTGGTTCCATTGGACCTCGACGGGCTTGTTGTCAACATGCTTGGCGGACCAGGCGCGGCCGTTCCACATCATCGACATGGTGACTTCGCCTGCGCCGATCTGCTCCTGGCTCTTCGCGCCCGAGGACCACCAGACGATGGAGTCCTTGATCGTGTCGAGCTTCTTGAGCGCGCGCGGCACGTCGAGCGGGTAGAGGTCCTTGGGGGCCACGCCGTCGGCGAGGAGCGCGATCTCGAGCACGCCGCCGGTGCTGTAGTCATACAGGCCGCGCTTGCCCGGGAACTTTGCAACGTTGAAGAAGTCCGCCCAGTTCTGCGGCACGGCGCCGGCGAACTTGTCGGACCGGTAGGCCATCACGATGCCGTAGGTGATTGCCGCAACCCGATAGGTTGCCGCAAACCCGGGAAGGATCTGGTCCTTCGGGACGAGGCTGTAGTCGATGGGCTCAAGCAGGTTGGCGTTGGCGTCAAGACCGAAGTCGTTGCCGACGTCAACGAGGTCCCACGAGACCTGCCCAGACTCCACTTGGCTCTTGATGGTGGCGTTGGCTGAATCCTGGCTTTGGGTGATGGTGATGCCGGTGGCGGCCGCGTACGGCTTGAACCAGGCCTTGTCCTGCGCCGCCTGGTAGGCGCCGCCGTAGGACACGACCGTGAGGGTCTGGCCCGCCTGACTTGGCGGCTTGGTGCAGAACGGCGCCAGCGCCGCACCGGTCGGGGCAGCGGTGTCGGCCGCCGTTGCAGCCGCTGTTGCAGCAGCGGTGGGTGCGGCCGTCATGGCCGCGGTGGGGGCCGCCGTTGGGGCGCCCGTGGGGGCCGGGGTCGCGCTGCTTCCGCAGGCGCCGGAGATCGCAATGACCACAAAGAGGGCCGCGATCGACCGGGAGCGAATCCGCATGTGCTGTCTCCTCCTCCGTCCATGTCGAAACCGAGCATGGGGCCCCCGATCCCTCCCGAGGATCGAAGGTGGCGGGATGATACGCGCCCCTACATCGTTCGTCGCGCTTTTCCGGGAGGTGTCGCGGTGCGTGCGATCATCGGCGCCCGTGAAGGCCGCCGTCCGCTCCCTGACCCAGCGCGAACTGAACCGCGCCCTGCTGGCGCGGCAGCTGCTGATCGCCCGCGCCGACCTTTCGCCTGAGGCTGCGCTGGAGCAGGTGGGCGGGCTGCAGACGCAGTACGCACCGTCGGGCTACATCGGCCTGTGGACGCGGCCGCGTTCCGGCGCAATTCGCTGACCGAAGCGCTCGAGGCGCGAACCGTGGCCCAGGGCACGCTCCACCGCGGGGATCCTGCCCGAGGTCCAGCGCGCCCGGGTGTTCAACTCACATCAGCCGCTGTCCGTGGGCACCGTGCTAGTGGATGGGCGCGTCGCGGCGACATGGAAGTTCCGCGATGGGCGCGTGCTGGTTGCGGAGCTGGAGCCGCTCGCCGCGCTTGGCGCCGACGTCCCTGATGAGGTCGAGGCGGAGCGCGCCGCGCTGGAGGCGTTTAGCGCCTGATCAACCCAAGGTGAGGCACAATCCGCGCATGACCACCGTCAGCCCGTCCGCCGCGGACCTGTTCGGCGTCGCGACCGGACCGTTCGAATTCGCGCCGCGCCTGCCCGTGCCGCCGCGCACACCGATAGACGAGCTGGACCAGGCGATCGCCGACGTCCGCGCCAATGCCGACGCGTGGATACGCGCAACGCCGGAACGACGGCTCCAGCTGCTTGACGAGGTTGCCCACGAGACGCTGGCGGTCGCGGACCGCTGGACCGAGCTCGCGTCCATCCATGAGGGGCTGGCGCCGGGAACGCAGGCCTCGGCCGAGGAGGCCATCGTCGGACCGTACCTGTTTCTGCGCGGCATCCGCCTGCAGCGGCGCGCCATCGCTGACATCGCGCGCGGCGGCAAGCCCCGGATCCCCGGCGGCATCCGGACGCTTCCGAACGGACGTGTGGCCGCCCGCGTCATGCCCTCCGACATCCCGGACCGCCTGATGTACATGGGCACCACCGCAGACGTGTGGATGGACGAGACCGTAACCGCCGAAACGCTCGCCGACACGATGGCCGTCAACTACCGCACGCCGCCGCCCGGCCGTGTCTGCCTCGTGCTGGGCGCCGGCAACGCCAGCTCCATCGGCCCGCTCGACGTCGTCCACAAGGTGTTTGTCGAGCTGCAGGTCGTGGTGCTCAAGATGCACCCGGTCATGGC
>JANYAA010000296.1 GCA_025355255.1 Chloroflexota bacterium
TCTCGCATCTCTCGCCAGCCACATATGTGCTGGACGCTGTGCGCGCGGGACTGCTGGACGGGGTGCCGGCAACGGCCCTCGTGGGCGACGCCATTCCGCTGGTCGCGACGGGCATCGTGCTCATTCCGGCGGGCCTCGGGGCCTTCGGGCGCGCTGAGAAGTACGCGAAGCGCACCGGCAAGCTCAAGCGGGTGGGCTGACATGGATGGCATCGACAGCACCGCCAGCACCATCGAGGACCTCGGCTGGGATGACGGCTGGGTCGCAGCATGGGCTGCGCTCGCGTCGGCCGCGCTGGACCGTCAGCCCGCCAGAGTGATCGCTGCCCACCGCGACGCCCGGGTCATCGCGTCCGGTGCCGGGGATCGTGATGCCACGGTCTCCGGCCGCCTCCGCCACGAGGCCCTTCGCCCGGGCGATCTGCCCGCGGTTGGCGACTGGGTGGCAGCCGATATTGGCGATGCCGCCGGGGCAACCGCAGGCACAGACGTCATCCACGCCATTCTCCCCCGCCGCTCCGCGTTCCGCCGTAGCGACGACGAGGGCCTCACCATCAGCGAGCAGGTGCTCGCGTCCAACATCGACGTCGCCCTCGTTGTCACAGGGCTGGACGGGGACTTTAACCTCCGCCGGCTCGAGCGCTACATCGCCGTGGCCTGGGCGGGCGGCGCGACGCCCGTCATCGTGCTGAACAAGGCAGACACAGCTGCGAACCCACTGGGCCAACTGCTCGCGGCCCAGGCCATCGCGCCGGGCGTGGACGTCAGGCTCATCGCTGCACTCACCGGTGACGGCGTGGCGCAACTCGCGGCGGACTACCTGCGGCCCGGCCGCACAGCGGTGCTCCTGGGGTCATCGGGTGCGGGCAAGTCCACGCTGGTCAATGCGATCGCGGGGCAGGAGCTCATGCGCACGGCCGCCGTTCGAGCCGGCGACTCCCGGGGCCGCCACACCACCACCCACCGCGGGCTCCTCCGCCTTCCCGGCGGCGCCCTCCTCGTGGACACCCCAGGGATTCGCTCGCTGGGCGTGGCCGGGGCCGATGCGGGGCTGGACGCCACCTTTGCAGACGTCGCTGACTTGGCGGCGCAATGCCGTTTCGGTGATTGCCGCCATCAGCGCGAGCCCGGCTGCGCAGTGCAGGTTGCGCTGGCCGACGGCTCGTTGGACACGAGCCGCATGGAGGCCCACCGCAAGCTCGAGCGCGAGGCTGCGCATGTCGCGCGGGGCGGCGATCGACTGCTTCGCGAGGCTGAGGCGCGAAAGTGGAAGATGATCCACACAGCGTCGCGCGAGCACATGGCGCGCAAGTACGGGAGCGATCGATGACGAGCTATGACAGAAGACCGACCGTTCCCGGACTTCGGCTTCGGTCCGCAACGCCCTCCGACTGGCAGGCCATCGCCGACATCATCAACGCGGCCAACCGCGGCGATGGGCTCGACGAGGTTCAGTCCGCTCAGCAGCTCGCGTCTGAGCTGCCGGAGTCGGCTGACTTCCAGCTTGAGCGCGACCTCCACATCGCCGAGGTTGACGCGGTACCCGTGGGCTTTGCAATTGGGCGCAAGCGCCTGCGTGACCGCGCCCTCGTGGGCGAGACCTGGGCCGCGCTCCTGCCAGCGTGGCGGCGGCGCGGCATCGGCACCGCGCTGTTCGGCCGGGCGCGGCAGGCACTGGGTCAGCTGCTTGCGGCCGACCTGCAGCCGTGGCCGCGCGAGCTGCGCTCCTACGCCATGGACGTCCAAGCGTCCGACATCGCGCTGTTGACGGCCGAAGGTTTCGTGCCCATCCGGTACGGCTTCGAGATGCGCCGGCCCCTCACGGGCGTGCTCCCGGTACACCATCTCCCCTCAGGCCTTGTGCTGTGCCGGGCCGTCGAGCGCGACCACCGGGCCATCTTCGATGCCGACGTTGAAGCATTCCAGGACCATTGGGGCCACACGCCCGGGCTGGAGTCGGACTTCGTCGCGCGTTTCAGCGGCCCCGAGATCAACACTGCGCTCTGGTGTGTGGCGTGGGACGGCGACCAGGTTGCCGGCGTGGTGATGAACGCGATCGCCGCAGAGGAGAACGAGGCGCTCGGCGTGCAGCGCGGATGGCTGGACCGGGTGTCGGTGCGCCGGCCGTGGCGCGGCATCGGGCTGGCGAAGGCCTTGTGCGCGTCATCATTTGCCGTGCTGCGCGACCACGGCATGACCGAGGCCTGGCTTGGCGTAGACGGGGCGAACCCTACGGGCGCACTCGGCCTCTACGAGGGGCTGGGCTTTAGTGTGGTCCGCCGATGGCAGGCGTACGGGCGACCGCTCGATGCACCTGCGCCCGCCAACTGGCGCTGCGCCTCGGACCGTGCGGCGATGGGGTCCTGAGGGGCGCCCCCGTCCGCGACATTTCGCTCGTAGTGAACAGTTGTGGCCAACTCCCGGTGTGCGGGGCTCCTTTTGGCGCCGCGGGGGCCAAGAACGGGCGTTCAGACGCCGGATTCGGCCGATTTGGGGGTGTTCTGACCCGATTTCGGGCCGCGACATGCCTCCATGGCGAGATGCTGTTCGCTAGGTGTGAACAATGCGGGCCCCAGGCCAGGTGAGCCCGGCGGACCCTGTGCGGGTCGTAGCGGTGAAGCGCAACCACCCGACGCGGCTTGGCGCGCCACTCACGCTCGGCGTCGGGGCAAGCCGGCATCGGCCCTGATCGTCCAGCCCGTGCGCAGGTCAGAGTTGCTTGGTTGCGCTTGGCCGCAACCTCTGCGCAGGCGACCAAGAGGGGTACCGCCAGCGACGCGTGCGGCGGGACACCGACCGCAAAGGGCGACGCGACCTAGAGCGGCAGCCGGCCCTCGCGAGCAACCCGGTCCAGCCAGCGGCGCTCGCGACCGATCGTCGTGGCGGTGCCGTGACCAGGGAACACGCCCAGCGCGTCGTCGAGACCCGCCAGCCGCGCCAGCGACGATGCCATCGCCTCAGCCGACCCGCCCGGCAGGTCAACGCGTCCCCAGCCCTGCGTGAACAGCGTGTCGCCGCTGAACAGGAGCCCGTCGTCGGCAGCAAGCAGGCAGACCGACCCCTCCGTGTGCCCCGGCGTGTGCAACACGGACAGACGGATGGAGCCGAAGCGGATCTCGCCGCCCTCGGCGAGCTCCACCGCGGGCACCGACGGCGGGATTGGGAACGGCGCGAACAGCGGTTTGGGGTCCGTCAGGTAGTGGCTGTCCAACGGATGCACGGCAATCGGCGCACCCGTGTGCGCAGAGAGCGCCGCGTTGTCGCCGGAGTGGTCCCAGTGCCCGTGCGTGGAGACGATGAGCTTGAGCGTCCAGCCCCGCTCCGCCAGCGCGCCCGCGACCCAGGCCACCGAGGGGATGGCGGTGTCGACAGCAATGGCCTCGTGCGTGGCCGGGTCAGCAAGGATGTGGACGTTTGTCTTGAGGGGGCCGATGACGGCGTGGAGGCGCTCCATCCCGCCAGTCTCGCAGGAACCCGGACTTTGTGGCGACGATGTGGCCTCCGGCCCTGACCGTCGCTCACCCAGGGGCGCACACTCTCGGCCGGAGGTGACCTCCATGCAGACCGTGACGCACATCCGGGCAACGCTCAAGCCCTGGGATGACCCCGACTTCCACCGCGCCTATGAGGCGGCCCGTCACCAGACAACCGAAGCCGACGGCGGCGATGGACTCCACGCCGCCATCCTCGTGGAGCGGCTGCTGCGCGAGGCAGGCTTCCCGCACGCTCGGATCGAGGTGGAGCGCACGATCCAGGAGGCGCTTGCCCACACCGAACACTGGCTTGTGCTCCGCGACGGCTAGCCCCTGTTGGTACTCGGTAGCAGAACGTCGAAGCGCCGTGGGCCGCCCAGAGGGTCAACTGCGCAGTGCCTGCGTCGATTGAGCCGCCCGCAGCACCGGTTGCGCGCTGAGGGAGTACCCGGGCGCGCAACTAGGCTCGGAACCGGCCGGATTGATGCGTCCACCACGCAGTTGGACCGCTGGGCGGCCCATTGCCCAAGGCGCCGGTAGCATGGAGCGGAAACCGGGCGCTCAGCCCAGCGGACGCGCCTGCGACGGCGGCGTATCGTTGAACAGCGGCCGGGGCAGCACAGGCTCCGGCGCCACGAGCCCCATCGACGGCGACGGGGTGGACGCGTGCGTCACGGCCGCGCCCCGCGGCGCAGCACCGCGCCGTGCAGAGCCCTGCGAGGCACCGCCGAGCACCTCGCCCAGACGCTCCAGCGAGTCCAGCGTGCCGGCCGCGAGGAAATCGTCGATAAAGGGGTAGGCCGCCTTCATCCCCGCGGCCAGCGGCTGGTACCCCGGCGTGGACGCGAGAGGGTTCAGCCAGACCAGGCGGTGGCAATTGCGGCGGAGGCGTGCCGTCTCGGCCGCAACCAGGGCGGGATCACCGCGGTCCCAGCCATCGGAGACCACAATCACAATCCCCGACGTCCGCAGCGTCCGGCGCGCCCACTGGCGGTTGAACTGGCGGAATGACTCCCCAATCCGCGTGCCCCCCGCCCAGTCGTTCACGGAGTCCGCGACGCGCGCGAGCGCGCGATCCCGATCGCGGTCCTTCATCAACCGCGTGACCCGGGTGAGCCGCGTGCCAAAGACGAAGGACTCCGTGCGGACCTCGTTCTCGCGGGCAAGCGCCTGGACAAAGCGCAGCAGCAGGCGCGAGTGGCGCTCCATGGAGCCGCTGATGTCGCACAGCACCACCAGTTGACGGGGCTCCTTGATCTGCCGGCGCCAGACCCAGTTGATCAGCTCGCCCGTGGCCAGGTTCTGGCGGAACATCGCCCGGGGCGCCAGTCGGCGGCCATGCGGGTGCAGCTCGTGGCGGCGGGTTCGGCGGCGCTCAAGCTTTGGCCGAAGCAGGTCCACAAAGCGCTCCGCGTCGCGCAGCTCGGATGCCGTCATCCGGTCGAAGTCCCGGTGGCGCATCGTCTCGCCTTTGGAGTAGGCGTCCGGCGGAACGTCGTCGCTGTCAATCTCGGAGCCCTCCGCCGAGTCATCGGCCGCCTGCGAGGCCAGCCGCGCAAGCTCCGCCAGCGTCTCCATGCCGGCATCGCCTGCTTCGTCGGTTGGGGCGGCCTGGCCCGCGCCATCGTCTTCGGCCTCCGTCTCGCCGTCGGGCGCCTCGGGCAGGCCTTCGGGCAGCTTGCGGCCTCGACGGCGCCAGAACTGGTCGAAGACCCGGTCATACACCTCGCGGTCGTCGCGGCGGCGGACAAACACCGCGGCCCCGGCGTCGCGCACCAGCCCTCGCTGGCCAAGATCCACCAGCCCCATGGCACGCGCGAAGTCGATGGCGGCGCCCAAATCCACCACCAGCCCGGCCCGCCGCAGCGCCCGCCCAAAGCCAACCGCCTCGGCCAGCAGGCGTCGGCCGTCGATCAGCTCACCGGTGGGCGAGCGCAGGATGGGGGCGGCGCTCATTGCTCCGAGCTTGTGGCGCTCTCCGCGAGGTAGCGGCGCGCGTTGGCGCCCCGGACCGCGCGGATGTCTTCCTCGTACTTCAGCACCACGCCGAGGGTCTCATCAACCATGTCGGCCTCAAGCTCCACCGCGCCCAGGCTGAGCAGGGCCGCCGCCCAGTCAAGTGTCTCCGCGACGCCCGGGACCTTGGTGAGGTCCGCGATGCGAAGCCTGTGCACAAACGCCACCACGTCGCGGGCGAGGCCCGCGGGCGCGTCCGGTACGCGCGTCGTGACGATCTCAAACTCCTTGGCGGCCGTCGGGTAGTCAATCCAGTGGTACAGGCAGCGGCGCTTGAGCGCGTCGTGAACTTCGCGCGTCCGGTTGGACGTGAGGATCACGCGCGGCGTCTGGGCTGCGCGAATGGTGCCGATCTCTGGCACGGTGATCTGGAAGTCCGAGAGGATCTCCAG
>JANYAA010000356.1 GCA_025355255.1 Chloroflexota bacterium
GGCATGGAGCCGGCGAGGCCGCACAGGGCAGACCCCACGACGAATAGGGCGAGGCCGAAGAGGAAGACGGGCTTGCGCCCGTGGATGTCTGCAAGCTTGGAGTACAACGGCACCGTTGTGGTGGATGCCAACAGATACGCGCTGAACACCCAGGCGTACTCGGAGAGGCCGCCAAGCTGGCCGATCACCGTGGGCATCGCGGTGCCCACGACGGTGGAATCGAGCGCTGCCACGGCCAAGGCGGCCATGAGGCCCACCGTGACCAGCGCCTGCTCGCGGGTGATGGGCGGAATGGGCGCGAGTGTGGTTGTGGCGCGATTGGGATCGGGCATCCGCCGAGTCTACCCGCGGCGGGCTACGTGCTTGAGGCGAAGGCCGCCGGCGCTGACACTTGGCTGGCCAACCTGGAGGCTGCGGTCAACGACCGCTCGTTTGACCATATTGTGCGGGGACCCGCAACGGAGACGCTCCCGGCGCTCTTGGGCGTCAGCTAAGCCGCTCGGTGCGCCGTCGCCTCACGGCACCGAGAGCACTTCGCCCTGGGTGTACCCGGTCAGCATCTCCGCATAGCCGGGCAGCCCGCGCTCATACCCCATTGCCCAGAACCCGCCGCCCGCCAGCCCATAGGACTTCCCCAGCGCGAGCTTGCGCGCCAGCGTCTGGGGCGAATCCACATAGATGGCCTTCCACGTGCGCGCCGGGTCCAAGGCTGCCGATGCACTGGGGTTCGGTACGCCCACACTGCCGTCGGATGCGACGAAGTAGACGTTGACGCCCTCAAGATCGTCATACACAGCCGATGCCGCGGCCGAAGCCAGGAACGGGGCGTGGTCCGCAGGGATCCATGCTGCGCCCGGCCCAGTGGATGGCGCCCCCAGCCCCGGACCGGCCACGGGCCAGACCATCCCGTACAGCGGCAGCCCCAGCAGCGTCTGTTGCGCCGGCACGCCAGCTGAGGCGTAGAGGTCCAGGGACCACGCCAAGTTGTGGCCGCCGTCATCGCGTGCCATTGGGCTCGACGCCCCAGGATCCGAGGCTGCCGCCCGGTAGTCGTAGCCCATGAGGAAGACGCGGTCGGCACCGTTTTTCACGGCGATCGCGGCGGTCGCCGCACCGCTCGCTCCGGCACCGGTTGAGACCGTGAGCCGCGCGCTTGGCAGCGCCGCCACCAGCGCGGACCGGAGGCGTCCCACAAACACGCCGTACGCGTCAAGCAGCGTCGGGTCCAACTGCTCGACATCGAGCGCCAGACCGTCAGCGCCAACCTTCGCGACCAGCGCCACCAAGGACGTCAACGCCGCGTCCTGCACCGCGGTCTTGCTGAAGAACGAGCGGTTGCGGGACGTCCCGAAGCTTGAGAACACCACGTCCAGCCGATGTCCGCGGGCATGCACAGCGTCCACAATCTCGCGGCCAACGGTGCTCGTGATCCGCTTGTAGCCGGTCTTCGTGGTGTCCACTGCCCCGGCCGCGGTCGTCGTCACGCTGAAGAGCGCGATGGTGGACACCGGGGACACGTTGAGGTGCTTGACGATGGTGTCGTCCATCTCCCAGTACGGCACAAACCCATACAGTTCGTGACCCCCTTCCGGACGCGGCGAGGCGGACGGCTCCGACGAGGCGGTCGTGGCCTCATCTGTCGTTGCTGGACCCGTCGGGGTCATGCTTGTCCCGCAGCCCGCTGCGAGCAACACGGCCAAGGCCAGAACCAGCGCCTGGACGCCGGGGTTGACAGACTGCGGTGCCACGGCCTCAGGGTGCCCGCCGTCGCCGTGCCGGTCAAACGCGACCTGCACAAGATGTCGGTTTCTTTGCCGTCTGGCCCTTTCGGCGTTTACGCAAGGCCGTCAGGATTGGCACCACCAGCGGGAGGAGGCCCCACGTGGCAATGGCACCCACCAGTCCCCTTGAGCGGCGAGCACTGACGCTCTGGCCGCGACTCGATCGGGCAGCCCTTCGGCGCTGCCGCGGTGACGCAACGCGGATCGCGGGGCTGGTCGCCCGGCGAACATCGCTGCCGCCGGAGGCCATCCGCGACCTCCTCACGATGCCCGAAGTGGCCCGGACGGAGATCGACACCTGGTTTGGCTGACCACCGAGACGGGCTCCCCGGGGGCTGAGCCGGTCCGTACAATCGGCCGGTGACCACGCACCAACCCGGCACTGGTCCTGAACCGGCCCGCGCTGGTGCTGGTAGCAATCGGCGCCATCTCGCCGCCGTGCCCGGCGTTGCCCTCATCGCGCTGGCCGCTGACGGTGTGGCAGCCTGGCCTTCCGGGCTAAACGAACAGGACGCCCACGCCTGAGCGTCGCGCCTAGCTGCGAGCGGTCTGCACCAGGGCACGTGCGATAAGCCACAGGAACGCGACCGCGGACGCTGTCGTCACAAGGACCGCGAGAGGCGCCGGCCACACGAGCACCGGCAGGGAGCCCGGACCCCACCACACAAGGCCTGCCACCACGCCCGCGACCAGCACCACAACGCCGATGCCGGCCAACACGCGGTCAACCCCGTCCAAGCCCACCGGCCGCCACGATGTGCGTTCACGCCCAAGGCCGAGGCCGCGCGCCTCCATCGAGATCGCCATACCCTGCACGCGCTCAAACGTCGCCACAAAGGCGGGCCGCAGCGCCGGAATGACGGCAGCCACCCCGGAGGCGGGCAGACCGCGCGCCCGCTGCGCCACCAGGACGATGTCGAGTTCGCGCTGCAGCACCGGCACCAGCTGCAGGGTGAGCAATGCCATAAACGCGGCCGTGTACGGCACACGCATGCGGCGCAGCGCGGCAAACAGGTCGCTCGGGTGCGTGGTGACCAGGACCGCCACCGCCCATGTCTCCATCGCGAGAATGCGCAACACGAGCGCGATGCCACGCGTGAGACCATCATCGGCAAGCGTGAACGGGCCGATCTGGCCGGCGATGCGACAGCCGCCAGGGCACGACGTCGGTGCCAGCGCTTGGAGCACGATGATTGACGCTGCCAGCGGACCGAGCACGGCCATCGCCCTCACGACGGGGCCGGCGGCGCCCGCAGCTGCTGCAAGCAGGAACCCGGCGCCAGCCACCACCGCCAATGGGACGGGGTGGTAGGCGGCAAACGCGAACGCGACCGCAGCAACCAGCCAGACCACCTTGGTGACGGGGCTTCGCCGATGCAGCCAGGACCGCCCCGGCGAGAAGGCGAACGTGGACCTCATCCGACAACTCGCCCGCCCGCCACGACCACGCGCAGGTTGGCTGCCATCGCCAACAGCCGCTCGTCGTGGCTCAGGACCATGACCGCGGTCCCCTCCCCCGCAGCCGCAACGATCTCGCGGGCGATCACGGCGCGCAGCGCCTCGTCTGCACCAGTTGTCGGCTCGTCAAGCACCAGGAGCTGCGGCGCCATTGCCCGAACGGCGGCGACGGTCACCACCTTGCGCATCGCCCGTCCCAGCCGCAGCGGGTGATGGTCCATCAGCGCCGAGAGCCCGAAGTGCGCCATCATCGCGCCCACACGAGCCTCCACCTCCCTGGCCGGGAGCCGGAGCGCGCGAAGACCGAGCGCGATCTCCTCGCGCACTGTGGCCGCCAGCAACTGGTGGCGCGAGTCCTGGAACACCAGACCAGCAACAGCGGCAAGCTCGCGGGAGGGCCGGCGGGGGCGCGTGTCAAGACCGCCGACGCGCACCGTGCCGGTGTCTGAGCGCAGCACTCCGGTTGCGAGGCCGGCCAGGGTGGACTTGCCGCCGCCGTTGGGCCCCGAAACCCCCAGGACCTCGCCGGCGTGAAGCTCCAGGGACACGTCGCTGACCGCCGGCGAGCGCGCGCCCGGGTATGTGAACGAAACACCTGCCATGGCCAGCACGACGTGCCCGCCCGGAGCCCCCGCGCGGAGCGCAACCGGTCTTGCGCCATCGCCATGGGCAGCCGGCGCACCATCAGCCACTATGCGTCCCGCTGCAAGCTGCACCGTTCGCGTCGCCCCGCTGTCGCCACCGCAGGCATCGCGATCGGCACGAACAACGGTGACGCCGCGCTCGGCCACCAGCCGCCGGAGGATCACCAGCAGCGCGGTGCCGCCGGCCGGGTCCAGGTTGGTTGCAGGCTCGTCCAGCACCAGGATCTGGGGGTTCATCACCAGCTCGGACGCGATTGCCAGCCGCTGCTGCTCCCCGCCCGAGAGCGTCGCAGGGTCCCGCTCGTCAAAGCCGTCCAGCCCTACGTCACGCAGCGCCGCGGCAACGCGCGGCCGCATCGCATCGCGCGGGACACCCAGACTCTCAAGGCCAAACGCCACTTCTTCGGCAACAGTGCCTTGCGTTGCCGAGAGTCCGGGATCGTCAAGCACCAGGCCCACGAGGCCGGCCATCGCGCGGACCGGCATGCCGAGAGGATCTTGCCCCGCCACGCGGATGCGGCCCGCAACGTCGGCAGGCATCAGGTGCGGAACCACCCCGTTGAGCAGCCGCAGGAGCGTTGACGCGCCCGCGCCAAGCGGTCCAGCCACCGCGACATGCTCTCCAGCGGCGATGTGCAGCGACACGCCATCAAGCGCAGCGCCGGGCTGCGCGCCAAAACGGACGGAGACGTTGTCGAGGTTGATCACCCGCAGCGGGCCAGCGGCTCAGCCGGCTCAGCCGGCAGGGGGCGCGAAGAACCGCAGGTAGACGAGCGCAAGCGCCACGCCGATGGCCTCACCAGCCAGGACCATGGCCAGGGTCCCAAAGCGGCTGGTGCCCGGCAGCCGAACACCGGCCAACAGGTCATCCGGCAGCGCGCGCACGATGGCAAGACCCACATAGCCCGCCATCATCTTGTCGGCCACGTTGATGATCAGGTTGGAGGCAACCACGGCGGACGCCAGCCCCTGCCCGGCGATCTCGAGCGCCGCAGTCACGGCATCCGAGGCATGGCCCGTGGCGCCGCCGTACACGTACAGCACGATAGGCGCAGCCACCAGGGCCACCACGAGGGCGACCACGAGGGTGAGGACGAAGTAGGTGATCCCGTTGCGCCCCAGTCCGAACCGGCGGATGCCGAAGCCCCAAACCAGCGCGCCGGCGATGTTCGCCAAGGCGAACGGGATGTTGGACGGGCCGTTGAAGAGCGAGCCGCCCACATTGGACAGCGCACCCGCAGCCGCACCCCACCACGGGCCCAGGACGATGGACGCCACGCAGGTGCCGATC
>JANYAA010000359.1 GCA_025355255.1 Chloroflexota bacterium
GCAACCTGCTTGCCCGCGAGGACTGGACGCCGGACGTGAGCCGCTTCGGCATCGACATCTGGATGACTACATCGGCCATCACCGGCGGGTTTGCAGTCTGCCAGGCGCGGCTGGGCGCCAAGGTCCATGACCCTAAGGACCCGGGCGCGGATCTCGGCCCGATGTTCCGCCAAGTGGTCGCCACCACGCTGCGGCTGGCGGTTGCCCACGCTGACGACTGGCTGGACGTGCGCGGCAGCCACGATGTCCCGGCCTACGGCTTTGAGCGGCTGGCGGATCCGACGCCGCTCCCCGTGGACAGCGTGCGCCTGCTGCGCTCGTTCGCCGATGGCGCCGCGGCCAATGCCGAACTGTGGCGGGCGAAGCTGGCGCCTGCGACGGCCGACGCACTCCTAGGCTTGGCGCGACGTGCGGCCACCGACGCTGGCGACACGTCGGCAGCCGACGCTTTCCGCCTCCCCGACGAGCTTTGGGCTGCGGCCGTGTACGACGTGCTGCTGGCGGCCCGCGCAGATCCTGCCGAGATAGACGCGCTCACCGATGGGCTGGCGCCGGTGTACTTCGGCCGCGTCGCCTCCCTTGTGGGCGAAGCGCACGACATGGAGACCGACGAGGCCGAAACGCTCGTGGAGCGTCAGGCCCGGGCATTCGAGCTCGCCAAGCCCAGCCTCGTTGAGCGCTGGCGAGGAGGACGATGAGCTCTCAGCCGCTCCCCGCCCGGATCCTGATCCCGGTTGCCAACCCCGGGAACGCGGAGGAGCTGGTGCGCCTCGGCGCCGCCCTGCTGGAGCCGCGCACGGGCGAGCTGACCGCGCTGGGCATCGTGGAGGTGCCGGAGGGCATGCCGCTCTCCGAGGGCGCAACCCGGGCCCGCCACGCGCGTCGGCTCCTGCAGAAGGTGCTGGACTACGTGCCCGAGGGCATCGTGGTCCACCCGCTGGTTCGGATCGGCCGGCACACCGCCGCGGGGATCGTGGAGGCGGCGGCGGAGCAGGAGGCGGACCTCGTCATCTTCGGCTGGGGCGGCAAGTCTGGCCCCGGTCGCGATGGCGCTATCACGGGTTCTGCCATCTCGCCCACGATTGACGAGGTGGTTCGCGAGGCGCCCTGTGACATCGCTGTCATCAAGCAGCGCGGCGCCACCGAGGTCCGCCGCATCCTTGTCCCGGTCCGCGGCGGCCCCCACGCCGAGCTGGCCCTGCGCTTCGCTGACGCTCTCGCCCGACGTCACGGCGCCGTGGTTGTGGCGCTTCACCTGGTCCCGGTGGGAGTCACCGAGGCGGTCCGCGCCCAAGCCGAGCGTGCGCTGACCGCGTTCCTGCGCCTCCACGTGACCGCCCAGTCGGTACCGCTGGTGCGCGAGTCCCGCAATGTCCGCGCGGCCATCCTGCGCGAGGCCGAGCAGGCCGATCTCGTCGTGATGGGCGCCTCGGCGCCGCCTGGCGAGCCCGCCGCCACGCTGTTCGGCTCGCTGCCGGAGGCCATCGCCCAGCGCGCCAAGTGCAGCGTCATCGTGGTCAAGACGCGCGAGCCCATCGGCCGCCAGACGTTTGAGTCGCTGGCTGCAAGGGCCGAGACGCTGGCCGCCGCCGACCGCCTCGCCGAGGAGTCGCGCGCCGTACCGGCCCGGGTGGACCGCTGGTTTGCCGAGGCCAACTTCCACCACAGCGAGTTTGGCGATCTCGCCCGCCTTGCGGCGCTCAAGGTGCAGCAGGGCCTGACCGTGAGCCTTGTCCTGCCGACGCTCAACGAGGCGGAGACCATCGGCCCCATCGTCACTCGCGCCATCCGCGAGCTGCGCGAGAAGGTGCCGCTGCTCGACGAGATCCTCGTCATCGACTCCGCCTCCAACGACGCCACGCGCGAGATCGCCGAGGCGGCGGGCGCCCGAGTGGTGCAGCACCCTGATGTGCTCGATCAATATGGCTCGTTTGTGGGCAAGGGCGAGGCGCTCTGGAAGTCGCTGTACGAAACGAGCGGCGACATCGTGGTCTGGGCGGACACCGACGTCCGCGGCTGGCACCACCGGATGGTCTACGGGACGCTCGGCCCGCTCTTGGTGGAGCCGCGGCTGCAGTACGTGAAGGGCTACTACCAGCGGCCCATCGTGGAGGGCGGGGTCCTCACCGAGGGAGGCGGCGGGCGTGTCACCGAGCTTGTGGCCCGGCCGCTGATCAACCTGTTCTTCCCGGAGCTCTCGGGCTTCATCCAGCCGCTGGCGGGCGAGTATGCGGGCCGCCGCACGCTGCTGGAGCAGCTGCCGTTCTTCACCGGGTACGCCGTGGAGATCGGGCACCTGATCGACGCCTCAGAGAAGGTTGGCCTCGACGGCCTTGGCCAGGTGGACCTCGAGCGGCGCGTGCACCGCAACCAGCAGCTCGAGGGCCTCTCCAAGATGTCGTTCGTGATCCTGCAGGCGGTGATGAAGCGCCTTGAGGAGCGGCGGCGCGCCCGGCTCTTTGCCGAGATGGGCTCCACGATGAAGCTGCCCCGCTCCGGTCGGGGCCGGTTGTCGCTTGAGGTGCAGGAGTTGGCGGACCACGAGCGGCCGCCAATGATCCGCATCCCCGAGTACCTCGAGCGGCGGCGCACCTTCCTCGAGGGCCGAGGCGGCTGACGCGTGCGCGTCCTGATCGCGCCTGACTCCTACAAGGGCACGCTCACCAGCGTCGAGGTGGCGCGCGCCCTGGCTGATGGCTGGCTGCGCGCTCGACCTGTCGACGAGCTGCGGCTGGTGCCGCTCGCTGATGGCGGTGAGGGCACCCTGGCCGCCATCCACGCGGCGGGCGGCTGGTCCGCCGTGACGACCGCCGTGCGGGATCCCCTCTGGCGGCCCATCCGCGCGACCTGGCTGCTCTCTGCGGACGGGACGCGGGCCGTGGTGGAGATGGCCGCCGCGTCTGGGCTCTCGCGTGTGGCGCCTCCGGAGCGGGACGCCCAGCGCGCATCGTCGCTCGGCACAGGCGATCTGCTGCGGGCGGCGCTGGACGCGGGCGTTCGCGACGTGGTGCTGGGCATCGGCGGGTCCGCCACCACCGATGGCGGGGCTGGGATGCTCGGCGCGCTTGGGGCGCTGGTGGATGACGGTCTGGGCTCCGTGGACCTCTCCGGGCTGGATCCGCGGCTGGCCTCGCTGCGGCTGGCGGTGGCCTGCGACGTCACCAACCCGCTGCTGGGTCCCTCGGGGGCGGCCGCGGTCTACGGGCCGCAGAAAGGCGCCACACCCGACGATGTGGCCGTGCTGGACAGGCGCCTGCTCCGCTGGGCCGATGCGCTGGAGGCGGCAACCGGTCGATCCGAGCGGTACACGCCCGGCGCCGGCGCGGCTGGCGGCATGGGGTTTTCGCTGCTCTGCCTGCGAGACCGCCTGGGATCGCTGGATCTGCGGCCGGGCGTGGAACTCGTGATGGAGGCAGCGGGCTTCTCGGCGGCGCTCGCCCAGGCGGATCTCGTCATCACCGGCGAGGGCCGGATCGACGCACAGACGGCGTTTGGCAAGACGGCGCTCGGCGTGGCGCGACGCGCACAGGCGGCCGGCGTCCGTTGCATCGCCGTGGGCGGCGGCGTGACGCCCGAAGGAGTTGCGGCGCTGGCGGCCGCGGGCGCGCTGGCGGTCCCGGCTTCGGACCCGCCGCTATCCCTTGCGGAGGCCATCGCGGCTGGCGCCGCCCCGCTCATCGCCTGCGGCGAGCGTCTGGCGGGCGGCGTTTCTCTCACCTAGTACTGGGGCGCGTACTCGTCGCTTGATTCCACTCACCGAGTCGCCGGAGTACTACCTGAGCATGAATAAACCCAGTTTCGGACCGTCCGAGGCCGGATCCGCACGCTTTCACTCGCCTGCGTGCTATCTGGTGCAAATTGACTTAGTCCACCAGTTAGTCCACCATGGCGGCATGGTCGAGACCGTCGTCAACATCCACGAGGCCAAGACCCACTTCTCGCGCCTTGTGGAACGCGCGGAGCACGGGGAGCGGATCACGATTGCCCGCGACGGCGTGCCTGTGGCAATGCTGGTCGCGCTCGAGGTGGAGACCAAGGTGCGCCGGCCCATCGGGATGGACCGCGGCAAGGTGATCATCCACCCGAACTTCGACGACCCCCTCCCAGAGCTCGACGACCATGCGGATGATCCGATCGAACCTGCAGTCGGCCCTGAGGCGTGAGGTACCTGCTCGACACGCACACGTTCCTGTGGGCGGCCAACGGCGACCCACAGCTCTCGGCTCGGGCGCGCGCCATCGTGAGCGACCCGCTGAGCGAGCTGTTCCTGAGCGCGGCAAGCGCCTACGAGATCGCGGTGAAGGTCGCGCATGGCGGCCTTGAGCTGCCGGACGAGCCAGGCCTCTACCTGCTAACCAGAATGGCGGTCTTCGGGGTGCGTTCCATGCCGGTCGCCGCGGAACATGCGATCGCTGCTGCTGCGCTGCCGCGGATCCATGCTGATCCGTGGGACCGACTGCTGGTCGCTCAGTCACAGATTGAAGACATGCCGCTCCTGACAAGGGACCCCGTCATCTCTCGCTACGAGGTCACGACAATCTGGTGAGCCCCAAGACCGTGGCCAAGCCCGCTGCGAAGAAGCCCGCAGCCAAGAAGCCCGCCAAGCGCAAGCCACAGGACCCCAACAAGCACTGGGCGAGCTACCTGCGCCGGTATCGACCGGGGCTTGTGCCGTTTGTGCTGGACGCGCTGGAGGAGCGCTACGGCCGCCAGGAGTGGCACAGGACGCTTGACCCGGTTAGCGAGCTCATCCTGACCATCCTCACCCAGAACACCGCGGATACGAACGCCGAGAAGGCGTACGAGGCGCTCCGCCGCGCGTACGCGTCGGACAAGGCACCGGAGGTCCACACCCCCGGCATCGGCTGGGGCGGCACCGGGCTCTCGGACGCCGCCCCGCCGGACTGGTCCCGCGTGGAGAACGCCCCGCTCCCGGAGCTGATCGACGTCATCCGCCCTGGCGGCCTCGCCCCGCAGAAGGCGCCCAGGCTTCAAAGCACGCTCAAGCGAGTCCGCGAGGAGCGCGGCTCCTACGACCTGGAGTTTCTGGGCGACATGCCGCCGCTTGAGGCTCGCGACTGGCTGACCTCCATCGACGGCATCGGCAAGAAGACAGCGTCCATCGTGCTGGCGTTCTGCTTCGGCGCCGCGGTGATGGCGGTGGACCGCCACGTGGAGCGCGTGAGCAAGCGGCTGGGCCTTATCCCTGCGAAGGCCACCGCGGACCAGGCGCACGACATGTACCTGGAGCTTGTCGAGCCCACACGCATGCATGCAGCGCATGTCCTGCTGATCCACCATGGCCGCGCCATCTGCCACGCCCAGCGCCCGGAGCACGACATCTGCCCGCTCCGTGACCGCTGCCGCATGGTGGCGCCGAAGGCGCCGTGACCGCGCAGCGCACACCCCTGATCCTCGACGTCGACACCGGGATTGACGACGCCCTCGCGCTCCTCTACGCCTGCGCGAGCCCCGACGCCGAGCTGGTGGCGGTCACCGCGCTGGCCGGCAACGCCACCGCCGACAACACAGAGCGGAACACCCGCGCCGTGCTTGAGGCAGCTGGGCGGGGCGATATCGATGTGGCCGTCGGGCGGCCGATGCCGCTGCTGCGCGCCTTGGAGATCACGCCGGAAACGCACGGCCCGCGCGGTCTGGGGTATTCGGACCCACCTGAGCCGCGCCGACCGCGCTCGGGCGCCTATGCGCCGCAGGTCATCGTTGACGCCGCCCGAGCCCGACCCGGCGAGATCACCCTCGTCACGCTTGGCCCGCTGACCAACCTTGCGGTGGCCATCCTGATGGAGCCCGCGCTGCCGCGGCTGCTCCGCCGATGGATCGCCATGGGCGGGGCCTTCCGCGTCCCGGGCAACACCACGCCCGTCGCGGAGTGGAACATCCACTGCGATCCGGAGGCAGCGCGCATCGCCCTGCGCGTCTGGACCACAGCCATCGAGGCGGACCCAGGCGTGCCCCGGGCGCTGCTGATGGGTCTGGACGTGACGGAGCGGGCGCAGCTGATGCCGGCGCATCTGGACGCCCTCGCCGCCCGCGCCGGCGACGCGGCCAACGGCCCGCTGATGACGCTCACCCGCGACGCCTTGCGCTTCTACTTCGAGTTCCACGCCAAATACGACGGCTTCTACGGCGCCCACGTCCACGACCCGCTCGTGGTGGCGGCGGCGCTGGACCCGAGCCTTGTCCGGGCGGAGCCCGCCGCGGTGGACGTGGACGCGTCGGGTGGACCCGGCGACGGCCAGACCATCGCGGACTGGCGCCATGTCGGCGGGGCCATCGCCAACGCGGACGTCGCCGTGGAGGTTGACGCCGCGGCGTTCATCGAGCGGCTCATCGAGCGCGTCGGCGCCCTTGCGGTGGCCCGCGCCCTCGCCTGACCCACGCCGGGGCGAGACGCCGGGGCGAACGGCCCCCCAAGGTGCCCGCCGCCCGGACAGGGTTTCGGGACGTTCGGCCGATCCGGCGGGGCGCCATCGGCAGCACGATGGTGGCTGATCGGAGGTTCCCCGATGCGACTCCTGCTCGCTGTTGACGGCTCGGTCTCGAGTGACCGCGCCACCGCTCTCGTGGCCGGGCTCCCGCTGCCGGCCGATTCGCTGGTCCGCATCGTCGCGGTTCAGCAGCCCTATGCCGACGCGCTCGCCCTGTCGTGGGCGTCAATTGGCGACGCCGCCGCTCCCAGCCACGAAGAGGACCTGGAGGCGCGCCACCTGCGCGAGGCCATCGAGCGGGCTGAGACGTCGCTGCGGCCCCTCAAGGTGGAAGGCTTCCTGCTCCACGGTCGGCCGGCGTCGGCCATCGTGGACGAGGCCGTGTCCATGGGCGCGGATCTGGTCGTCATCGGCAACCGCGGGCACGGCACCATCGCCACGATGGTCCTTGGCAGCACCGCGGCCGAGGTTGTGGACCATGCGCCGTGTCCGGTCCTCGTGGCTCGTTCGCCGCAGATCGGCAAGGTCGTCTTTGCTGACGACGGCTCCAACTCGGCGCAGAAGGCCGAAACCGTCTTCACCACGTGGCCGCTGTTCGCGGGCCATGACGTGGAGGTGGTGACCGTGGCCGAGACGGCCGTCCCCTTGGCCGCCGGGTTTACGCCCGGGCTCTATGACCAGGTGCTGGAGTCCTACACGGAGTCCGTGGCGGAGGCCCGCCGTCAGGTTCTGGAGGAGTCGCAGACGGCGGCGCACCGGCTCGCCGCCGCCGGCTTCCGGACAACTGCTGTTGCGCTTGAGGGCGATGCGGCGACAGAGCTTGTCCGTTTCGCGGGCGACAAGGAGATCGGCACGATCGTGATGGGCACGCGCGGCCACACCGGGCTGGCGCGGCTTGTGCTCGGCAGCGTCGCGCGGAACGTGCTCATGCACGCGCCGTGCTCGGTGCTCATCGTCCGGGACCACAAGGGCAAGTAGCCCCCGCGCATCGCCGCCGGTCCGCGCGCCTATCATCGGGGCATGCCACCAAAGCGCCTTGGCACGTCACGACCACCGGCTGCCGATGGCGATGCGTCCGGGCCGGGCGCGGAGGGCGAGGGCCCGACTCAGGGTCGGCGCCGGATCCTCGTGGTGGACGATTCGGAGAGCAACCGCCTGTTGGTGCTGCTCCAGCTGGACCGTCTTGGCTATGAGGCCGTCGCTGCGGACAGCGGATGGGCGGCTCTGGACCGCCTTGCGAAAGAGCCGTTTGACCTGGTGCTGCTCGACGGGATGATGCCCGGGCTGGACGGCCCCGGGACCGCCCGCGAGGTCCGGCGCCGAGAAGCCCGCGCGGGGCTCGTGCGCATGCCCATCGTGGGACTCACAGCAAGCGTCCTCCCAGAGGATCGGACGATGGTGCTCGAGGCGGGGATGGACGACCACCTCGCCAAGCCCTTCGGCGTTGAGGAGCTGGCCCGTGTGCTGGACCGTTGGCTCGCCGAGGCCTCGTCCCCGCGCCGCGGGCACCTTCCCGCGCCAGACCTCACGCCGGCGCAGGCCCTGCCACATGATGGCTCAGACCCCGTTGTGGACCCCGCGGTCTTCGCCAGGCTGACCGATATTGGGGATCCCCTGCTCACCGCCCGGCTGGTCCGGCTTTTCCTCTCCGACGCGGCCGAACGGGTCCGGCAGGCGGATGCCGCGCTCGCGGCGCAGGACACGGTTCGCCTCCAGGCCGCGCTGGAAGCGCTTGAAGGCGTCTGCAGCAGCCTTGGGGCCGTGGCGCTGCTGCGCGGGGCGCACCGGCTGCACGATGAGGCTGTGCTCATGGAACGCGAGGGGCGAGGCCCAGGCCCCACCGCCACTGCCCTTGGGGGACTCCTCCGGGAAACCCAGGCCTGGTTTGACAAGGCCGTCGCCCCAAAGTCCTGACCACCCGTCAGAAGACCGGGCGTCAGGCGATCTCGAGGGCCACCTCGCGCCGAACGCCATCCACGATCCACCATGCGCGCAGTTCAGGTTCGCCCGCGGCCAAGGACACCACCAAGTACAGCGTGTCTGGGTGGGCCGCCATGAGCACGTCCAGACCGGACGGCACGGCGGCCGTTGCGGGGTGCGAGTGGACGATGCCCCAGATGTCCCCGCCATCGGCGTCGATGGCCGTCTGGACCCTGAGGTAGTCCTCCACGGAGACCTCGTAGCGGGTGCGTGAGGCTGCCGCGTTGCGGCACGGCTCATAGCGCTTGGGCTGGCCGCCCTTGGCCGCGGCAGCCGTCCCGGGGATCAGGCCGCAGGCCTCCTGCGGAGATTCGGCTTGGGCGTGCGCGACGATCTGCTCGGCGATCTTGCGGGGCAGCCCAACCGCCTGCGGGCCGAGGGGCTGCGGCTCCAGGCTGGGCACCGGGTCGGACGGCGAGCCTGGGGTCAGCCGGCGTCGCCCGCGAGGGGCTTCGCGCCAACTTCGTCCAGCAGGTGCTGGAGCGAGTCAAAGCTCAGCATCGCGCACTTGAGCCGGGCAGGGCTGATCTCGATGCCCAGCAGCTCCAGAAGGTCCGATGCGCCAAAGCTCACCACGGACGCAAGCGGCTTGCCCTTGATCTCGTCCGTGAGCAGCGATGCCGAGGCCTGGCTGATGG
>JANYAA010000407.1 GCA_025355255.1 Chloroflexota bacterium
GTGCAGATGGGTGGTGGCGCGACCGCCGGGCGGGATCCGCAGCGCGTGCATGCTTAGGTGCCGGGCACCGGCGTTCTCGCTGAAGATGCCCTCCGCATAGGTCAACCCCTGGCGCCCGTCGTAGGTCCGCGACGAGCGGACGAGCGCGGCTTTGCCCGAGCCTGCCGGTTCGTGATCCACGGTTGCTCCCTCGCGATCGCTTCGATCGCGCGTGACCTTGACCGAATTCCGACCTTGGCGCCAGGAAATGGGCACCGAAGGGGAGTACCCCTCCAGGGCGCTGGCGTCACCACGATCCTGCGGGATCCGCCACGCCCGGCCGGACAACCGGCTGGAGGAGACCGACGGGCTGTCCAATCACAGCCTTGAGGTCCTCGATGTCACTTGATCTCGCTCTCTGGATCGGCCTTGGTGTGCTCCTCATCGGCATGCTCGCGCTTGATCTGTTCGTCTTCCACCGCGACGCCCACGAGGTGACGATGCGCGAAGCGGCCACCTGGTCCGTTGTCTGGATCGCGCTTGGTCTCGGCTTCGGCGGCGTCGTCTTCGCCACGCGCGGCGCCACGGCCGGCGGCGAGTACCTCGCCGGGTACCTCATCGAGAAGTCGCTCTCGATGGACAACGTCTTCCTGTTCGCGATGCTCTTCTCGGCCTTCGCCGTCCCCGCCCGGTACCAGCACCGCGCGCTGTTCTGGGGCGTCGTGGGCGCGATCGTCTTCCGGGGGCTCTTCATCGGCGCGGGCTCGACGCTCCTGGAATCGCTCCACGTCGTGCTCTACGCGTTTGGCCTGCTGCTCCTAGTGACGGGCTGGCGGATGTGGCACTCGAAGGGCCACGCGGTGCACCCCGAGCGCAACCCGGCGCTGCGCCTGCTGCGCCGCGTGATCCCGGTCACCGCCGACTACCGCGGCCCGAGCTTCCTGGTGCGCGACGGCGGGCGCTTGATGGCGACGCCGCTGCTCGCCGTGCTTGGTGGTGGTGGAGACGACGGACATCATGTTCGCCATCGACTCCATCCCGGCGATCTTCGCGATCACCACGGACCCGTTCCTCGTCCTCTCGTCCAACCTGTTCGCGCTGCTCGGCCTGCGCGCGCTGTACTTCCTGCTGGCGGGCCTGATGAACCGGTTCGTGTACCTCAAGCAGGGTCTGGCCGCGCTCCTGGTGTTTGCCGGCGTGAAGATCTTGCCGGCGGATGTCGTCAAGGTGCCGATCCCGCTCGCGCTGGGCGTGATCCTTGGGATCCTCGCGGTCTCGATTGGCGCGTCGCTCTGGGCCACGCGCGGCTGCGCCAAGGCAGCCGTCAGCCCAGCCGAGCCGCGAACAGCCGATCACCCTTGACGCTCGCCCAGACGAGGCCGGCGGCGTCCGGCATCGGCATGTCGGGGTTGGCCAGCGCTGCGAGCCACGCCGGCGAGGACGCCGGGTAGCGCGCCGCGAACAAGGCCGCGAACTCGCGCACGAGCTGCCGGTTGCGGCGCGTGGCGCGCACGACGAGCAGACCCTCGACATGCCAGTCTGGCCCTATCTGGCTGCGCACGCGCTCCACCTTGTCCTCGAGCCCGCGCATGGCGTTGCCGATGTCATCGAGCAGGTCCCAGACCTCCGTAACGGCGATCTCGCGCCGGGCCGGGCGGGTGAGCGACACATCGATGAACCTGGGCCTACCGCCCTCGGCTGTGACGAGCGCCTCCGGCAAGGGGTGCCAGCCGCCCGGCGCTGCATTCCGGCCGACGAGCTGCTGATTGCGCAGATGGACGAGGTCTCGCGGCTGCTCCGCGCCAGCCGCCTCTTCCAGAAACGCGGCGAGCTGCAGGCCCAGTGCCCGGGCACAGATCGTCCATGTGTCGATGCCGGCGCTGGCGCCATGGCCGACCTCCAGCCGATGGATAGCTGGCTGTGACAGGCCCACGAGGTTGCCAAGCGCCTCCTGGGTCAGATCCGAACGCTTGCGCTGCTCCCGGAGCCCCCTGCCGAGGCGGACTGCGAGGTACGTCGCGCGCTGGTTACCCTCGCGGACAACCGTGGTGGATCTTGGACGTGATGCACGGGTTCGCATCCGGCGAGCATGACGAGCGCCCCTTGGCGGGCACTTATCTGGGTGTGGGTGCCGCGCCCCCGCCTTCTCATCACCGCTCGTGATATTCGGCAGCACTCTGGCGGTCGACCGTCCCGTACCGCGCTGAATATCAGCGCTCGTGATGCCGCGGCTGCCTAGACGTGGCCTGAGGGCGGTTTCGGGCGGTTTCGGGCGGTTTCGCGCCGGCGTAAAGCGGCCGCGGCACGATCTAGCTGCCGAATATCACGAGCGGTGATGAAACAACAAACGGCCCCGGAGCCGAAGCCCCGGGGCCGTTTGAGCAGCGAAGGACTAGTACTGGAAGAGCAGCTCGCGGTACTTGGGCAGCGGCCAGAGGTCGTCAGAGACGATGGTCTCCAGCTCGTCCGCCACCGCACGCAGCGCGCCCTGCGCCGGGATCACAGAGTTCACAAACGCGTGCGCCTCGTCATGCACGGAGCCAGCATCGTGAGCAGCATGCTGCGCATGCTCCAGCTCGTGGATGGCGTCCACCAGCTTGTCGGCGAGATCGGCGACATGGGCGGAGACCGTGGCCACGCCCCGTGAGGCACCGGCCGCGCCGGCCAGCTCGCCCAGGTACTTGACGGCCGCCGGCAGGATCAGGGTCTTGGCGATGTCGATCGCGGCCGAGGCCTCGATGTTCGACACCTTGACATACCGCTCCCAGTTGATGTCGGCGCGTGCCGCCAGCTCCCGCTCCGTCAGCACGCCAAAGCGCGAGAAGAGGGCAGCAGCCTTGAGGGTGGACAGGGCGGGGAGCGCGTCCGGGGTGGTCTTGTTGTTGGGCAGCCCACGGCGGGCGGCCTCGGCGTGCCACTCCTCGGAGTAGCCGTTGCCCTCAAACAGGACCTGCTTGTGGTCGCGGATGATGCCGGAGAGGATGGAGGTGAGGCCCTCGAAATCGCCGGGCTTCAGCGCCTCGAGGGAGTCCGCCAGCACGCTCAGCGAGTCCGCCACGGCCGTGTTGAGCACGGTCTGGGGCCAGTAGATCGGGGCGGAGGAGCCAACCGCGCGGAACTCGAACTTGTTCCCCGTGAAGCCGCTGAGCGATGCCCAGCCGCACGGCGTGACGGTGGACGGCGAGCTTGATCCGGAGTCGCTGACACCTC
>JANYAA010000432.1 GCA_025355255.1 Chloroflexota bacterium
GCGTCATGGCGGCCATGCCGGCGGCGTTCGCGCGGAAGCGCACGAGGTCGTTGCCGGGGGCCAGCCACGAGCGGATGAGCGCCAGCAGCAGGTCGCTGCGCTGGGCCTTCCACGTGCCGGCGGTAGCGAACACCGCGCGGAGCTTGTCCACCGCGCGCATCGCGGGATCGGCGGCGATGGGCTCCATCAACGGAACGATGGCGCTGGTCATCCGCTCGATGACGGCCTCGAGGATCGCCTCCTTCGAGCGGAAGTAGTGGTAGATGGCGCCGCGCGAGACCTTGAGCTCGTCCTGGACGTCCTGGATGCCCATGCGGTCATAGCCGGCCGTGCGGATGAGGCGCTCCGCCACGTCGAGGATCTCGTCCCGGCGCACCGCGTGCACCGTTGGGTTTAGGGTCCTGGCCATCTGTTGTCGCATTCTCCGACCGACTGTCGGTCGGATTATACGACGCGATGTCTAGGGCGTCTTCGCCGTGCGACCGGGGCACCGAGTTCCTCAATACGCCTGGAGACGGTGCAAAGGGGCGGTCCGACGCGATCCGATGCGGCGGGGCTAGACGGTCACGTCCGGGCGACCCCGAAACGGGCCCTACTACCGCCGGGGACGGTACTAAGGGCCGCCCACGACCCTCGGAGGTACCTCATGCGGCGTTGACCTGCGACAACCGGGCGAGCAACGGCCGCAAAGCGACCTTTGCACCGGCGGGGACGGTATTGGGGAACGGCGGGTAGGTGAAGGTGCCGATGGAACAGCGCTAGGGGCAGGACCGGTCGGGCTCGACCATGCGGAATGGCGGCTCCACGTGCATCACCCGAGGCCAGCCCAGCACGCTCACCACAACATCGAACATCGCGGGTGAGCTCCAGACGGCGACGTTGTCGGGATGGGCAGGATCGAAGTCCGGACCGAGGGCACATGCGCCGGCCTGACCGACAAACCAGAACCCCTGGCCAGCTGCTGGCATCTCCATTGGCGTAAACGGCCGGTTCGGCCCGGCGATGTTGCTCTCTTGCGCACCATCGAGCCATATGGCCATCCACCGCATACCGAGGAATGCGTCGCTATAGGTGAACTGCTGGTCAACGATCCCCTCTAGGCGGACCGGGAGGGGCGAGTCGGCCATCCAGCCTGTGCCGATGACGAACAGGCTCCGCGCGGGCGCGGTCTCGTAATACAGGGTCTCGCTCGATCCGGGCGCCGATGCAGCCTGCTCAATGTGGAGGCCGGGTCCGCTGAAGTAGGTGTGGAAGGACACCGGCACCTGCGTGGCGACGACGGCGTATACCGCAAGGGCGATTGCCGTTGCGGCGGGCACGAGACGGCGCCGACCCTGCAAGGTGAGCGCAAGCAGGACCAGCACGACAATCGCCGTGCCAACCGCAATCACAGGACCCTCGCCACTGGCCGGAGCGAGCATGCCGGGCCCAACAAGCGTGAGTTGCTCGAACGGGTTGGCGCTTGCGATCGGCACGGTGGACGCGCCGGGCGTCGGCGCCGGCCCTGCAATCTTCTGGGAGATCCCCAGCCCGTTGAGCACCGTGATGCCGACGACGGCCAGCAGCACCGCCGCCGCAACGCCCAGCACTGCCTCGATACCCTGGCGCAGCCCGAGGCCAAACCTCCCGCCGGCGGGCACGTTCTCGGGCACCTCGAGTGCGCGCCGGCGAAGACGCGCGGGCGCTGCTCCGGGATCGAGTCGATCGAGGACGTCGACCAGCTGCAGCTCCACAGGTTCGCGGTTGTTCCTCATCGCTCGGCCGCCTCCATCGCCGCGCGCAGCCGGCCGATGGCCGTGTGCAGCCGCGACTTCACCGTTCCCTCGGGGATACCAACGGCCACCGCGATTTCGCCTACTAGCATGTCAGCGTGGTAGCGAAGTACCACGAGGAGGCGCTCGTCCGGTCCGAGGGCGGCGAGCGCCCGATCTACCGCATCGCGCGCGGATGTGGCGTCGGCAGCATCGGCCTCGGTGGGATGTTCGGCTTCGGCCAGCTCGCGGCCAAGGTCCCGCACGCGGTGACGGGCACGGGCGCGGAGGCGATCACGGCAGGCGTTGACGAGGATGCGCTGGAACCATGGCTCGAAACTCGCCGGATCGCGGAGACCCCCGAACCCGCGCCAGGCGGCAACGACCGCATCATGCACCGCGTCCTCGGCCTCGAGCGAGTCGGCGAGGATGACCGCGGCAAGCCGATATGAACGGTCGAGGTGGAGATCAACGAGTCGCCGAAACGCGGCTGCGCGCGTATCGGCCATCGTGGCCGGCCGCGCCGTCTCGTTCACGACCGGCTCTCGCACCAGACTCCCCAGCATCCCCGTTTGCCTCCGTTCATCCAACCTGACGAACGGGCCACGCAAAACGTTCAGAGCCTACCCAATGCCCGGTGTGGGCGTGGCGCCAACGCAGCCGCCGGAAAGCGCGGTCAGACGCGTCCTCAGACGCCGATGGGGTGCCAGACGGTCTTCATCTCGAGGAACGCGGCGATCCACTCCGGGCGCTCGGCGGCGCGGTCGTCCAGCCAGTCGAACCGGGCGTCCGAAACGCCACGCGGCCGGCGCGCGACGCGCTTCACGGACTCCGCGGCGGCCTGCTCGGCGGCGAGGCGGAGGTCGTCGGGGATCCCCCACCCGTCGATGGCGTTGATGTCCTGGTGGGACGCCATCTGGGACACAAGTTCCGTGCGCAGACCAGTGAGGATGTTGACGACACCGCCGGGCACGTCCGACGTGGCGAGCACCTCGGCAAGCGAGATGGCCGGCAGCGGCCGCGTCTCGGACGCGAGCACCACGGCCACGTTGCCGCCAGCAAGCACCGGCGCCAAGCGAGACACCAGCCCCAGCAGGGACGAGCGCTCCGGCGCCACGACGCCAACAACGCCCGTGGGCTCGGGGATGGTGAAGTTAAAGTACGGCGCACCGACAGGGTTGGACGAGCCAAGGACCTGGGCGATCTTGTCGGTCCAGCCTGCGTACCAGACCCATCGGTCAATGGCGCGCCCAACAACCGCCCGCGCATCAACAACGCGCAAACCTTCGGCAGCGGCGACTTCGGCGGTGAACTGGTCCGCGCGACCCTCGAGCACCTCGGCCACGCGGTACAGGATCTGGCCGCGGTTCATCGCTGTGCGCCCGGCCCAGCCGCCGGCGGCAGCGCGTGCAACCCGGACGGCGTCGCGGAGGTCCTTGCGCGAGGCGCGACAGGCGTTCGCCAGGGGCTCGTCGTCCGAACCAGACACGAGGTAGGTGCGGCCGGACTCCGTGCGCGGGAACGCCCCGCCCACGTACATCTTGTACGTCTTGAGTACGGGGATGCGATCGTCGGCCGCGTCAGGCGCCATCGTCAGCGGTCCTCCAGCCGGACGTATGCGTGGAGGCCGTGCATGCCGCCCTCGCGCCCGAAGCCCGACTCCTTGTACCCGCCAAACGGCGATGTCGGGTCAAACCGGTTGAACGTGTTAGCCCAGATGACGCCCGCCTTGAGCGCTGCGGTCATCGCAAAGACCTTGCTCGCCTTCTCCGTCCAGATACCAGCGGACAGCCCGTAGGCCGTGTTGTTCGCCTTCTCGACAGCCTCATCGGGCGTCCGGAAGGTCAGCACCGACAGCACCGGGCCAAAGATCTCCTCCTTGGCGATCCGATGACTCTGCGCCACGCCCGTGAACAGCGTTGGCCGGAAGAAGAAGCCCCGCTCCGGCAGATCACAGGCGGGCTGGTACATCTCGGCGCCCTCGGCCACACCGGAGGCGACAAGCTCAGTGATCTTGTCCAGCTGCGAGCGGTTGTTGATGGCGCCCACATCGGTGTTCTTGTCCATCGGGTCGCCCACGCGCAAAGTCGACAGGCGATCCTTCAGTCGAGCGATCAGATCTTCGGCCACCGACTCCTGCACCAGCAGCCGCGAGCCCGCGCAGCAGACCTCGCCCTGGTTGAAGTAGATGCCGTTGACGATGCCCTCGACAGCCTGATCAAGCGCCGCGTCCTCAAACACGATGTTGGCGGCCTTGCCGCCAAGCTCCAGCGTGAGCGCCTTGTCCGTCCCGGCCACCGCGCGCTGGATCTTCTTGCCAATCTCGGTGGAGCCGGTGAAGGCAACCTTGGCGATGTCAGGGTGCTGGACCAGGGCCATGCCGATGTCCCCGGGGCCAGTGATGATGTTGACAACGCCCGCGGGCAGGCCCGCCTGCTGGCAGATCTCGGCGAACAGCAGGGCCGTCAGCGGCGTCGTGGAGGCGGGCTTCAGGACCACCGTGTTGCCAGCGGCCAGCGCAGGCGCGATCTTCCAGCTCAGCATGAGCAGGGGGAAGTTCCACGGGATGATCTGCGCGGCGACACCCAGCGGCACGGCGTTGCGTCCCGGGAAGGCGTACTCCAGCTTGTCCGCCCAGCCCGCGTAGTACCAGAAGTGGCTCGCGGCGAGCGGGATATCGACGTCCCGGCTCTCCTTGATGGGCTTGCCGGAGTCCAGCGTCTCGAGCACCGCCAGCTCGCGGCTCCGCTCCTGCATGATCCGCGCGATCCGGAAGAGGTACTTCGCCCGCTCCCGGCCGGGCATGGCACCCCACACGCGGCGCTGCGCCTTCTTGGCGGCGCGGACGGCGCGGTCAACGTCGGCCGTGGTGGCCTTGGCAACCTGCGCGAGGGGCTCCTCGGTGGCCGGGTTGATCGTCCCGAACGTGGCCTTGTCGGACGACGCGCTCTCGCGGCCATCGATGAACAGGCCGTACTGCTCCTTGACGCGGACGATGTCGCGCGATTCGGGGGCGCGCGCGTACTCCCACGGGATGGCCTGGCCGTCGCCAAAACCCCACGGGCTGGGCGTGCGGGCGGCCGATTTGGCGAGGGACTTCTCGGTGGTCACCCGGCCATTATGGCACCCGTCCCGGGTCGCTCCGGAGCCGCGGCACCCGGCGATAAGCGCGAGACAAGTTGGCTCCATTACTCTTCCCGCATGTCAGACCTGCCAATCTGGGAGCGCCGCTTCCGCTCGCCCATCCTGTCGTTCCCGTCGTGGGCCCCTGACGCGCCGGAGCGGCTCGTCGTCGCATCCACGGAGAGCGGCAGCTATCAGCTCCACGCCTGGGACCGCGTCACCGGGTTTCGGCACCGGGTGACGGATGACCCGGTTGGCGTGCTCTCCGGGCGGCCCACGCGGGACGGGACCGGCGTGATCTGGTTCCGGGACGCCACAGGGGCGGAGACGGGCTCGTTTGTCGTGTCGCCGTTTGACGGTGAGGCCGGATCTGCGGAGCCCGTGGAACTGCTGCCGGGGGTCCCCGTGGGGTGGAACGAGGGGTTGGCGGTTGGGCTGCGGCGGACGGTTGCGGCCATCAGCCGTGAAAGCGGGTACACGGTCTGGATCAGCGAGGACGGCGCGCCGGTACGCCAGTTGTATGCGCACGAGCAGCCGGTGTGGCTCGTCGGGGGCATGGGCATGTCTGGCGCGGTGGACCGCGGGGCGCTCTCCGCGGATGACGCGGTGCTGGTCCTGGAGGTCTGCGAGGACGGGGACCTGATGCACCCGGCCCTGCGCGCCATCGACGCGTCCACGGGCGCCACCATTGCAGATCTGTCTGACGAGGGCCTGGCGCTGCACGGCGTCGGCTTCTCGCCGATGGCGGGCGATCGGCGGATGCTCATCGCGCACGAACGGACGGGGCATCGGCATCCGGCCATCTGGGATATCGCCACCGGCGTCGTGACGGACTTGGCCACCGGGCTGGATGGGGATCTGGAGCCATCAGGCTGGTGGCCGGATGGGTCGGCCGTGTTGGTCATCCAGATGGTGGAGGGGCGCAACCGGCTGCACCGCCACCACATCGCTACCGGGGTCACCACGCTGCTGGACACGGAGCCCGGCTCCATCACCGGCGCCGCGGTTCGGCCGGACGGCTCTGTCTGGTATCGATGCCACAACGGGCTTCACCCGGCCGCGCTGCTGGTCGTGGGCTCATCGGTGCCGCTGCTGTCAGCCAACGGGCCTTCGGCGCCAGATGGTCGGGCGTTTGAGGCCTGGTGGTTCGCAAACCCGAAGGGCCAGCGGGTCCACGGGTTCCTCGTACACCCGGAGGGGCCGGGGCCGCACCCGGTGATCATGCGGGTGCACGGCGGGCCGCACTCCGTGGACATGGACCGGTGGGCGCCGGACATCCTGGCGCATGTGGATGCCGGGTTCCTCGTGGCGCAGGTCAACTACCGCGGGTCTGAGGGATTTGGCCAAGCGTGGCGGGACGAGCTGACCGGCAACATCGGCTTCCTTGAGCTTGAGGACGTGCTGGCGGGGCTGGACGACCTGGTTGCGCGCGGGTTAGCAGACCCAGCCCGGGCGGTGTTGGCCGGCTGGTCGTGGGGCGGGTACGTGACGCTGCTGGGCATGGGCAGGCATCCGGAGCGCTGGATCTCCGGCATCGGCGGCGTCCCGGTGGCGGACTACGTGGCCGCGTACGAGGACGAGTCCCCCACCCTGCAGGCGCTTGACCGCTCGCTGTTTGGCGGGTCGCCATCGGAGATGCCCGAGTTGTACCAGGAGCGCTCGCCAATCACGTACGTGGATGCGGTGCGCGCGCCGCTGTTGCTCATGGCCGGGGAGAACGATTCGCGCTGCCCCATCCGCCAGGTGTGGAACTACGTGGGGCGGCTGCGGGAGCGCGGCATCGAGCCGCAGGTCTACACGTACGCCACGGGTCACGCCTCGTTTGACATGGATGAGCGTGTGCAGCAGACGGCGATCGTGCTGGACTTCCTCGCGCGCACGGTGCCGGGCGCCCGGCGGCTCGAGGGCGTGGACGGGCAGGTCGGACAACGGGGGTGAGTCGCGCCTGACTCAAACGGGCAATCGGCGCACCTAACTCGGGGGCCGAACTCACGGTTCGCGGTCCGAGCCACGGTCGTGAAGCGCCCGCTTGAGTCAGCGTTGACTCAAGCGGAGTGCGGAGCCAGCAGCCTGGCCGCCGAGCGCCCTCTCAATCAAGCGTGAAGTCGTCCGGGCGCTGGTAGACGCCCGTGCGCTCCTTCTCGAGCTGCATCAGCACGTCGTTGAGCAAAGAAGACGCGCCGAAGCGGAACCAGTCGGGCGTCATCCAGCGGGGGCCGAGCGTCTCGT
>JANYAA010000439.1 GCA_025355255.1 Chloroflexota bacterium
CCGTCATGCTCCGCAATCGCGTCGGCGATCCGCCGGGCAAGGGGCACGCCGCGGCGCTGGATGCCGACGAGGGCAAGCCCGTCGGTCCCGCCGTGCTTCTCGATGATCTCGTGGGAAATGCGGATCACCGCCCGCCGAGCATCCTCGGCGGCCATGATCCGGCGGCCGGTCATCGGCTGCACCTGGGGCGTCGCACGGGGCGTGTCCTCCTTCCCGGCCTCACGGGGCCACCCGGCCTCACGGGACCGGCGCGGAAATCGAGGGATAGTCTACCGCGCAGCCGAGACGATGGCCCAGCCGACGAGTGCCCGATCTAGTAGATCCAGACCGTGACCCACGCGGTGCCAGCCCACGAGCCGCAGCCGCAGATCTTGAAGAAGTCCGGGCGGTACATGTCCACGACGCGGATCTTCTTCATGGGTCCGTAGTCGTTGACCACCCGCTCGATGCAGCCGCTGCTGCCGCAGATGACGACGGTCGTGCCGCGCGGGAGGCGCATCGCGGTGGTGCCGTTGTCGTAGAACGTGGCCCAGCCCACGAGGGTGAGCCGCGGCGTCCTCCACTGGTGGCCAGAGTCCTGCGAGGGGATCGCCTTCGATGACTTGGCACTGGGCGGCGTGGGGCCCGCGACCGGCTCTTCGAGCACGGTGGTGTCGTCAAGGAACCCGGCCGATCGCGCCGCTGCGTCAAGCGCGGTGGCAGGCGCCGCGTCCTCGAGCGCTGGAATTGCGGGACCCAGGAGAGCGGTGAACGCTGCGGCGCCGAGGTCGTCGGGGCGTGACGGTGTCCGCGACCCCGCAGGGCCGGGCAGGCCGACGAGGGCGACGACGGCGATGAGCGCCGATGCCGCGACCACAAGTCTGCGTCGCATCACGCTCGAGAGTAGCGCATGCCGTTGGGGAAACCCCAGGGCGACCCGCCTGTACGGTCAGGGGACGATCATCGCCCCGGCGGCCGCCGGCAGTTCCAGCCTGCCAATCGCGTCACCGGACCAAGCCACCACCTGCAGCAGGAGCTCGCCGGCGGCGGGGCGCGACGTCCAGGCAAGGCGGCCCGTGCGGAGCGAGAACCCGCCATCGGCAGGCGCTGCGTCAAGCATCGGGTGCTCCAGATCAGCCAGGCGCGTCTCCGGGCTCACGCGGTAGAGGCTCAGGCGCCCAGCGGACGTCGGGGCGGGGGTGCCAGTGGCGGCGGACTCGGCGGGCAGCGAGGCGACGGGCTGGTCGGACGCGATCGGATCGCCCGAGCGGGCGGTCAGGCCATCGACGCTGATGTGCGACACATCGGGCGCCTGCGCCAGCGTTGCGGACGGCGTAGCGGGCGGCGAGGCGCGCGGTGCGTCCGAGGCACCAGCCGATGCAACCGGTGCCCCCGACGCGGTAGCCCCGGGCTGCGCACTGGAGCCGGCCGTGGCGGCGGCGGCCGCGCCGAGCGTCCAGACGGCCATCGCGGTGCCGGTCTCGTCCCAGCGGACAGACCACGCCGTGAGCGAGCCATGCGTCAGCACCTGAACGCCCTCGGGCGGGCTGCTCGGGGACGGCGAGGCGCTGGCGCCCACCCCAACACTCGGCGCGGCAGTTGGCGCGGCCTGCGCTGGCTTGCTGGTTGGGGCGGCTGCCGATGGCGCAGTGGACGCTGAGGGCGTTGTGGACGGAGGCGGCGCGCTCATCGTGACTGCTGCGCCGGTGGGAGCGGGCAGGCTCTCCCCTGTGGAGGACTGGGCGGGCGGCGTGCGCGATGCCGATGACGTGGGCTCCGGGGTGGGCTGCACCGAACCTGCGCCAGCACCCGCCGGCCACTTGCCGATGACGAGGCTGCCGCGGTTGGGGACCCAGTCACCCGTGTCATTGCGCTTCAGCGTGCCGGCCCACCAGGCGCTAACGGTGCCCGTGGGGTCCACCACCGGCAGCCAGGCAGCGCCGATGGCGACCGGCGTCTCGGCCCCGGTTGCAGGATTGAGGAGCGTCGTCGCGGGCGTCCCGTCGGCAACGCGGCTGACGAGGATCCCGGCGGTGGTCCAGGACGCGAACTGCGCGCCGTGGTCCGTGGTGAGCGCGCGGGCGACGGCGTCGCCGCTGGTCCACAGATACACATCCGGGCCTGCGGAGCCGTCCGCCGGTCGCGCGGAGAAGGCAACCTGCGTCCCGTCCGGCGAATATGCAGCCGGGCCCACCACCACAACGTTACTGGCGATCTCAAGGACGCCGCCGGGCTCGGGGCTCACCGGGATGGAGGGCGACGAGGTCGGGCTGGCGGACAGATCGGGCGTGGCGGACGGCGAGGCCGTGGCGTCCGGGGTGGTGCTGGCGTGGGCGGGCGTGCTCGTGGCCACCACAACCGGGCTTGCGGGGAACGGCGACATCCTGGTGCTTGCGGACGGCACCGGCGTGGGGATCCCCACGGGGAGCACGTAGACGCCCTGCGTGCCGTTGCTGGATGCGACAACAACCAGCCGATCGCGATGCGGCGACATGCTTGCGTTCAGGCTGCCCTTGCCAACGCCGCCCACGCTCGTCACGGCGAAGGTGCGGGTGACCCCGCACTCGGAGCTGCCCACGGGGCACACGGCGTTGACCGGGCGGGACAGGATCTGGACCGACCCGTCCTCGCTGCGGCTCAGCACCTGGACGTCGGCCGCAGCGGTGATCGCGATGGGTGTGGGCATGGCGGCCGTGCTCTGCGGGAGGAGCGATGTCCCATTGAAGAGCCCGGCGCCTACCGCAATCGCCACCACCAGCAGCGCGGCGAGCGGGGCAAAGGCGCCGAGCGGGAGGCGTCCGGCGAACGTTCGACGCGGCGAAGGGCTTGGCCGTGGGCGGCGGGCAGCCTCAGCCTCAATCTGCGAGGCGGTGCGCGCCCACAGGTTGCGGGGCGGCTCCATCGCAGCGCCGCGCAGCGAGCGGAGCGCATTGCGCCCGTCGGCATACTCGGCGGCCACGGATCGGCAGGCGTCGCATGGGGACAGGTGCGCCGCAAGCCACGCGGCATCGGCTGCAGGCAGCGCCTCATCCAGCGCCAGCGCCGCAAGTTGTCGGGCCCGCTCGTGCTCTCGGCCCACCGGGGGACGGCGGCTCATGGCCGCGACTCGGGACGGACAGCGCGCTCGCGTGCGGCGCGCTCGCGTGCAGCGTCTTCGGCGACCTCGGCGGCACGCTCCTCAGCCAGCGCCAGACGCAGGCTCTCGCGCGCCCGGGTGAGCAGCGCACGGGCGGCCACATGGGAGACGCCCAGCACGGCGGCCAACTGAAGGCCGGTCATGTCGTGGAGTTCGGAGAGCAGCAGGGCGGCGCGCTGGCGCTCGGGGATCTTCTCAAGCGCCCGCTGAAGGTCGCCGGAGAGCCGGTTGTCCATCGCGAGGTGCTCGGCAGACGGCGCGGAGTTGCGCGCCTCGCCCACGAGCGGCACAAAGCGGACGATGCGGCGTCGGCGGAGGTCGTCAAGCGCCACGCGATGGGCGATCTGGTACAGCCAGGCGCGGGCGTTCTCGGGCTTCTCGAGCGAGTCGTAGGCGCGGTACGCCTTGACGAACGCGTCCTGCGTGAGGTCGGCGGCCAGATCTGGGTCGCGCAGCATCCGCAGGAGATACGCGTAGATCTCGTTCTGGTGCTTGGCGAACAGCTCCTCGACAAAGCGATACGCCTCGTCGCGGTCCCAAGCGGCGGTCACGGCACGACCGCCCGGGATGATCCGCTGTCCGAATTCGATTGGGTCCGCGACCACGAAGACTCCGCTGATGCCGGATAGGTGACCGGGCCGCGGCGGCGGTCGGCTGCTTGCCGGTTCCGGGCGGTTGTGACGTCGCGCGGCAGCGTCATGTGACGCGGCCCCCCTGCCCCACTCATCGGATGGACCGCACCGGTCGGCGCCGCCTCACCGGTCCGGGTGCTCCACCGGGGGATCGGCCACGCCGCCCGCCCGCAGCTGCTCCACCGCGTCATCGGGGGAAACGGGGTTTACCGGGAGGCCGGTGCCGAGCTCCAGACCCGCGATCTCGCGGAGGCGGGGGTGGATCTCCCAGTGCCAGTGGTACGTGGCGTCAACCTGCTCGAGCAGGGGCGACGTGTGGAGGACGAGGTTGTAGGGCGGGCCATCGAGCGCGGCTGAGAGGCGGGCGAGCACCTGGCGCAGCGCCTCGGCCGTGGCGACGATGTCGCGGTTGTCCGCACGCGAGAAGTCCGCGTCGTGGCGGCGCGGGACCACCCAGACCTCAAACGCCGAGCGGCTGGCGTACGGAGCGAAGGCAACCGCGTGATCATCCTGGTAGAGCATGCGGCCCGGCCGGCGCGTCTCCTCGCGGACGAGACGGCAGTAGGCGCAGACGCCCTCGCGGATCAGGTAGCGCGCGGCGCCGCCAAGCTCCTCGGCCACGCGGTGCGGGATCTGGGGCAGGTCGTACAGGTCCAGACAGAGGTGGTTGGTGCGAGCGCCGGCCTGCTCCCCCCAGTTCTGCAGGACCTGGACGTAGGCGGTGGCCCCGGCGCGGCGAGCGGCGCCGATCTCGTCGCGCGCTCGGGCGAGCAGCTCCTCGATGACGGCGCTGCCGACCGCGTGCAGCGGCCGATGCTCATGGGGCGGCGCCACGACGGTGCGCCAGGAGCCCGCTGCTCGTGCATCGTCGAGCGTGACCCGGGCGATAGCGCCCTCCTTCGCCCTCGACTCCTCCTCGGTCCCGGCGACCGTAAACGCGAAGTCCTTCAGGACGCGGACGCGGATGCCGTCACCGGCGGGGATGCGGCAGTTGAAGCAGTCGCCCTTGTCGGCGATCTGGCCGGCGGGGCGCGCGAACCGCTCGCGATTGAAGGTCCGGTCGATGACGGTGGCCACCCACCAGCCCGTGATGGCGTCCTTGCGCAGCTCGAACAGGCCGGCGCTCATCGGGCGGCCTCAACCGGTTCGGCTTCTTCGGCTGCGACGAGCATCGCCTCCAGCGCGGCCAGCTCGGCGGCGGTGTCGACGTTGTCGTCAGCATGCACGGGGGCGGCCAGGTCCGTTTCGAATGCCGCGGCAAGCACCGGGGCGAACGCCGCAGCGGCCGCAGCAACGCTGGCAAGCGACGGCGACTCAGCGCGGCGACCGGTTTCGGCGGCGATCGACGTGGAGCGGAGACCGGGCAACCCGCACGGATCGATGAGGGCGAAGTCTGCCAGGTTGACGGTGACGTTGAGCGCAATCCCGTGGTACGCCACGCCGCGCTCAATCCGAACGCCGAGGGCGCCGATCTTGCGGGGCAGCGGCCCGTCGCCATCCACCCAGCAGCCGGGATGGCCGTCACGCCGGCCGGCCATGACGCCGTGGGCGGCGCAGGTCTGGGCCATCGCGGCCTCCAGCGCGCGGACGTATGGGCGCAGGAGGAGGCCGCGATCGTTGAGGTGGACAACCGGGTAGGCCACCAGTTGTCCAGGACCGTGGTAGGTGACCTCGCCGCCGCGCTCAACACGGAGGACCTCGATCCCGCGCTCCTCCAGGAGTCCGGGCGGCGCGAGGACGTGCATATCGTCCGCCTGGCGTCCCAGCGTGAGCACGGCGGGGTGCTCCAGGAGCAGCAGCTGGTCGCCAATGCGGCCGTCCGCCCGGGCTCGGGCCAGCCGCCGCTGAAGGTCCCATGCCGTGCGGTACGGGACCCGCCCCAGCCAGTGCGCGACGAGCGGCTCCATGCTGCGCACGATACCAGCCGGGGGTTTGCGTTCCGTTTACAGCCCTCTTGCGGCCCCCCGGGAACCTCAGCAGGCCGGGCCCGGACTGGCCGTCACGAATTTCAGGCTGCCCCGGCCCCAGCCCCGCCTAGACTTGTGTTTCGAGACTGGCAGTCAGGCTATCCCGGCTGGCGAGCCTCTCGGCCAAGGCCTCAGCGTGGATGGCGAGACTCCCAGTCCCGCAGACCCGGTTTCGGCGGCAACAACTGGCATCAAGCGTGACGGGCAGTCCCGAAACGGCGGTGAGCAGCGTCATTGTTGCCGCCCAGCCGAGAATCCGTGACTACGAGTCCGGCTGGGCTTGGAAAGGGTGCAGGCGCGCAGCGTGCGACGTTGCGCCACGCGACCGGCGATAACGCGTCATCCTGCGCGGCATGACGCAGCGCTTCCCCAACCTGTTCTCGCCGCTGACCATCGGCGGCGTCACCATCAAGAACCGGATCATGTCGTCCGGCCACGACACCGTGATGGCGGAGCGTGGGCTCATCGGCGACCAGCTGCTGGCGTACCAGGAGGCGCGCGCCCGGGGCGGCGTCGGGCTCATCGTGACGCAGGCATCGGGCGTCCACCCCACCGCGCGTTACACGCCAACCGAGCTGACGATCGACAGCGACGAGGCGATCCCCGGCTATCGGCGCCTCGCGGACATGGCGCACGCCAACGGCACGGCGATCTTCGGCCAGCTCTTCCACGGCGGCCGCGAGATCGTCATGACCGAGGACGGCACGCTGGCCGTGGCGTGGTCAGCAAGCTCGGTCCCGGCCGAGCGCTACCACGTGTTTCCGCGGGCGATGCCAGAGCCGCTGATCTTGGAGATCATCGCAAGCTTCGGCGCGGCGGCCAGGCGCCTGGTGGACGCCGGGCTGGACGGCTGCGAAATCCTGGCCGGGTGGGGCTACCTGCCCGCGCAGTTCCTGAGCTCCAAGACGAACCTGCGCGATGACGCCTGGGGCGGCGACGCCACCCGTCGGCAGCGGTTCATCCGCGAGGTGCTGGCAGCGTGCCGAGCGGCCGTGCCCGAGGGCTTCGTCGTGGGCGTGCGGATCTCCATCGGCGAGGCTGCGCCCGACGGCGTCACGGAGGAAGAGGCGCTCGCCGCGATTGCGGCCTACGACGCCGACAACCTGTTCGACTACGTGAGCGTGGTGAAGGGCACGTCCGGGACACTGTCGGGCTCGGGCCACATCGTCCCGCCGTCGCCGGTGGTGTCGGGGTATATCGCGCCGCTCGCCGCGCGCGTCAAGAAGATCACGGCCAAGCCCGTGTTCCTCGCCGGGCGTATCAACCAGCCGCAGGACGCCGAGAACATCTTGGCCCGCGGCGAGGCCGACATGTGCATCATGACCCGGGCCCTCATTACGGACCCGGAGATGCCCGCAAAGGCGGCCGAGGGGCGGCTGGACGACATTCGCGCCTGCGTTGGCTGCAACCAGGCCTGCATCGGCCATTTCCACGCGGGCTACCCCATCTCGTGCATCCAGTTCCCCGAGACCGGGCGCGAGCGCCTCTTCCCTCGCATAGGCGCGGCCGGCCACCAGCGGCACGCAGCGGCTGCGACCTCGAAGCGAGTCCTGGTCATCGGCGGTGGTCCGGCCGGACTCAAAGCGGCCGCGATTGCCGCGGAGCGCGGCCACCGGGTAACCCTGGTTGAAGCGGATCGGCGGCTAGGGGGCCAGGTGCGGCTGGCGCAGCTGGTGCCCGGGCGGGAGGAGATCGGCGGCGTCATCGGCAACCTGGAGCGTGAGGCGCGCCAGGCTGGCGTCGAGATCGTCATGGGCGTGCAGGCCGACGCAGCGTACGTGCGCGCGGCGGGCGCCGAGGTGGTGATCGTCGCCACGGGCGCCACGCCGTACAGGCCCCCGCTGGAGCTGATGGGCGAGCCCACGATCCTGCAGGCGTGGGACGTGCTGCGGACGCCCGGGATGGTGCCTGCGGGCGGCGTGGTGGTCGCCGATTTCCGCTCCGACTGGACGGGTCTTGGCCTCGCGACGATGCTGGCCGGCCGCGGCCACCGCGTGACGCTGGCGGTCAACGGCACGATGGCCGGGCAGCTCTGCCAGCAGTACGTGCGCGACATGATGACCGCCACCGCGCGGCGCGCCCGCGTGACGATCCTCACGACGATGCGCGTGTTTGGCGCGGACGCGTCGGCTGTGTTCCTGCAGGACGCGCTCACGGACGAGGCGGTGGTGATCGAGGACGCCACGCTCGTGCTGGCGTATGGGCACCAGCCGGCCGATGCCCTGCTGGCCGAGCTTGAGTTCGATGCCGCGGACGGCGGGTACCAGGTGCTGGCCGCGGGCGATGTCCTCTCGCCGCGCACGATCGAGGAAGCGGTGCTCGACGGGCTCCGGGCGGCCTACACGATCTAGGCTGGTACGCTGGCCGCAACCCGAGGGTCCCAGCCAGGATCCCCGGGCGAGGGCCCGGAGGTGTTGGAACCACTTCCGGGTCCGCTTCTTGTCCGGGGTGCCACGCGCCTTGGCGCTGCGTGAACAAATCCCGGAATGCAGCCGCGAATTGGGGTCCTAGACGACGATCTGTTGTCGCCTTGCCAACAAGAGGCGCCGGATTGGCCGATACGGGATCGGGAATCCGGCTTTTGTGGCGTGGCGCCAACGGCGGCGGCCACGCGCCTTGGAGCGGCGTCAGCCGCGGAGGGCGTGCCAGAAGATCGGCACCAGACGGTCCGGCCGGCGGTCCACCTCGTAGCGGATGAGGTGGGGCACGAGGCGGTGCGCCGTAGTGTGGTCGGTGAACCACATCGGGTGTGGCCAGGCTCGGAACGGTGAACGCACCACGGACTTCTGGACGCACTCAAACATCAGCGGGTTGTGCACAAAGCCCGTGCCCGAGCCGATGTCGTTGCGCGGGTGCCCCGGGTGCGCGCCCCACGGCGTGATGCCCAGGCCATACCCGATGGCGCTCCAATGGTTGAGTGCCACCGTTCCGTAGCGCAGGTTGTCGATGGCGCGCTCGAGGGCGGGCCCCACCTGAGGATCGCGGGCAGTCGCCGGGTCCACGATGACCGTGGCGTTGAGCGTTCCCCAGAGGCGCTCGTTGACAAACGCCGTTGCCTTGTCGAGGAATGTGGCGGCATCGGCTGCGTCAATCAGGGTCTCCGCGGTGACGGAGCAGAACGCCTCCACCCGATACGCGGGATCGCCCACGGCGTCGGGCGAGAGACCGCTGATGAGCATCCACGGCAGCTCGCCCCTGCCGGGAAAGCCAAACGTCTCGGCCTGGGGGTAGGCCGTCTGGAACGCCGCGAACCGCTCCGCTGCGCCCGGGTAGAACGCCAGGCGCGGCCGCAGCGCCGTGAGGCGGGCGCGGACGCGATCCATGAGCGCCCCACGCTGCGGCCAGTCGCGGGCCAGCACGATCACGCGTGATGTCGTGCAGTTGAACCCCGCGTTGTTCGCGAGCATCGTGACGATGTTCTCGGCGTGGTAGTCGAGATCCGTGGCGGACCAGCGGCCGGGCACCACGATGATGGGCGTGAGGTTGCCCAGCTCAGCGGTGAACGGCTTGTCCAGCAAGGGCTCGTCGCGGCGCTTGCGCTCGGCGCCTTCAGGGCCGCCGCCAAACACGATCGCGTCGTAGGTGCGGTCCGCGCCGGTCACGTGGAGCGTGTCCACGCCCGGGTGGTAGGCAAGGTGGGCGCCCTCAACGGCGTCCCCGTTCACCACGCGCAACAGCCCCGCGCGGATCAGCGGCGCCAGGGCGGCCGACTGGACCTCGGTGAGGTGCGCCATGACCGGGTGCATCTTGAGCACCACGACCTGCAGCTCGACAAACACCTTGTGGACGACGTCGAGCGGGCCGATGGAGCTGGCGTTGCCGGCACCCAGCACGAGGCAGACACGGCCGGGCGGCGGCGTCCGGTAGTTGACAGCCATCGTGTCGGCGAGCGTTTCGGCGGTGACGGTCTCGTCCATCCACACGTCGGCGGTGGTGCCGATGTACATCAGGCGGTCCGGGATGTCGGAGGGCATGACGCGGGCGGCCACGCGTCCGTTCGGAAGCGTCCGGATGCCGCCGGGGATGCG
>JANYAA010000441.1 GCA_025355255.1 Chloroflexota bacterium
TCGAGGCGATCCGCATCGCGCCTATCGTCCGAGCCGTCTTTCTCACCGAACGGTTGTCCGCCGTCGTCGATCGCCACGGGCTGAGTCTAGCCGCCCCGCCGGCGCAGCCGGTGAGGCGCCCCTCATGGCACCGCCACCTGCGGCTCGCCCTGATGGATGTAGACCGTGGTGGCCAACCCGCAGAAACGCGTGTTGAACTGTAGGAACGGCAGGGGGCCATCACCACCCGCCGGCACTTCAAAGGTGACCGGTGGCAAGTCGATGGGCTCTTGCTGCTTGCTCTCGACGAGGGGCACGAGTGTGGTCTCCAGATCCCAGACTCCTGGCGGATAATCACAACGCACGTCACCCCGCTGGAGCTCGGCTGCGATCTCCAGCGGATGGCCGGCGACAAGCTCCAGTTGTCCCGCGGCATTCCGCTCGAGCTGCGCCGCCACGACGTCACGGAGGTCCGGCTGACCCCAGCATCGGTTCTCCAGACCGGCGTCATCAGGAGCCGCGAACTCCCAAAACAGACAGAGACGGGGCGGTTCGGCCAGCTTGAGGGTCTCGGATGACTCGATCCGGAGCCTCAGGCGCATGACGTCGGCAATGCGCACCCGGACCAGCCGTATGCCCTTGGCAATCCCGAAGTCTGCGATTGCCTCGGTCGCTGCGAGCGAATGGTCCACGACGGTCACCGAGACAAGCACCTCGGCGCCCGCGTGGCTTCCAGCCGGAAGGCGAGCATCGGGCGGCTTGGCGTTCGTCGCGACCCATGCCAGCAGGCCAGCACCGACGGTGAGGGCGGTCATCGTCATGCCGAACGCGCGACGCCTGCGACCCACGCCCGGATCATAGGCTGATGCCTGTGCCGCGGCATTTCACTAGGAGCGAACAAGATGAGGGCCGTGACGGATTTCGCGGGTCCTCATGCGCCGAATTCGCGGGTCCTCATGCACCGAATTTGGCCGCGAGAGCGCGCCCGACACACCCCGCTGCCCTGTCTTCGCCCCCAAAGGCCGATATTGCACGACATCTGGGCGCCGAAGACCGGATTTGGCCGCGAGTTGTTCACTCCGAGTGAAATGTGTGGGACTTGCCACCCGGCAGGGCCGGGCCGCCGCAAGCCTGGGAATCGAAACGGCCCCCGGGAGCCGAAGCTTCCGGAGGCCGCTGTGATGTGCGCAGCGCGGACTAGAAGTCCATGCCCCCGCCGTCGTGCCCGTGGCCGCCGCCGGCGCCGCCCTTGTCCCGCTCCGGGATGTCCGTGATCAACGTTTCCGTCGTCAGGACCATCGCGGCGATGGACGCAGCGTTCTGCAGCGCAGAGCGGGTGACCTTGGCAGCATCGACGATGCCCTTCTCGAACATGTCGCCGTACTCGCCCTTGAGCGCGTCGTAGCCGTGCCCGATGGGCAGGTTGCGGACGGCGTTCACGACGACCTCGCCGGACTGCCCGGCGTTGTCGGCGATCTGGCGGGCCGGGGCCTCGAGGGCCTTGCGGACGATGTCGACACCAACCTGGGCGTCGCCCTCGAGATGGATGGAGTCGAGCGCCGGGATGGCCTGCAGCAGCGTGGTGCCGCCGCCAGCGACGAGGCCCTCCTCAACGGCCGCGCGGGTCGTCGAGAGTGCGTCCTCAATCCGGTGCTTCTTCTCCTTGAGCTCAACCTCGGTGGCCGCGCCGACCTTGATGACGGCGACGCCACCGGCCAGCTTGGCGAGGCGCTCCTGGAGCTTCTCGCGGTCGTAGTCCGAGGTGGTGTCCTCGATCTGCGCCTTGATCTGCGTCATGCGCGCCTTGATCTGGTCGGGTGCGCCCTCGCCGTCGATGATCGTCGTATCGTCCTTGGTGGCGACGACGCGGCGAGCGCGGCCCAGGTCCTCAAACGCGACGGAGTCGAGCTTGCGGCCGATCTCTTCCGAGATGACGGTGCCGCCGGTGAGGATCGCGATGTCGCGGAGCATCTCCTTGCGGCGATCGCCGAAGCCCGGGGCCTTGACGGCCAGGACCGAGACGGTGCCGCGGAGCTTGTTCACGACCAGCGTGGCCAGGGCCTCGCCGTCGATGTCCTCAGCGATGATCAGCATCGGGCGGCCCTGCTGGACGGCCTTCTCAAGACCCGGGAGCAGGTCCGGAACAGCGCTGATCTTCTTGTCGGTGATCAGGATGACGGGGTTCTCGAGGACAGCTTCCATGCGGTCGCTGTTGGTCACGAAGTACGCCGAGATGTAGCCTCGGTCGAACTGCATGCCCTCGGTGTATTCCTTCTCGAGGCCGAGGGACTGGCCCTCTTCAACGGTGATGACGCCGTCCTTGCCGACCTTGTCCATCACCTCGGCGATGATCTCGCCGACCTCGGGATCCGCCGCGGAGATGGCCGCGACGGCCGCGATCTGCTCGCGGGTCTCGACCGGGCGAGCGGTGCGCTTGATCTCGGCGACGATCGCCGCAACCGCGACCTCGATGCCGCGCTTGACGCCCATCGGGTCGGCCCCGGCGCTGACGTTCTGGAGGCCCTCGGCGACGATCGCCTGGCCGAGGACGATGGCGGTCGTGGTGCCGTCGCCGGCGATGTCGTCGGTCTTGGTGGCGACCTCCTTGA
>JANYAA010000002.1 GCA_025355255.1 Chloroflexota bacterium
GTCCACTCGTCCGGCGTGAGGACGTGGTCCGCGCCCATCGCCTTCGCCACGGGTGCACGCTGGGTGCTGGGCTCAATCGCGATGATCTTGGCCGCACCCGATGCGCGCAAGACGCTGATGAACAGACAGCCGATGGCGCCCGCGCCAAACACCACCACGGACTCACCGGGGCGCAGGGCCGCGCGGTTGGTGCCGTTGGTCACGCAGGCGAGCGGCTCCACAAGGGCGGCGATCTCGGCCGGGACGGACTCCGAGATGGGGTAGATGGCGGTGGCAGGCGCCGTGACGTACGCCGCCAGCGCGCCGTCGCGGTACACCCCAAGGGCGACGATGTTGGAGCAGTTGGCCGGACGCCCGGCGCGGCAGGAATCGCAGGAGCCGCACTTGGGGTCCGGGTCACACACGACGCGCTGGCCGATGACCACGTCACGCACGGCGGCGCCGGCACCTCGGACCCAGCCCACAAACTCGTGGCCGATGATCACCGGCGGCGTGGACGGGTGGCCGGGCGGCACGTTGATGATCTGGACGTCCGAGCCGCAGACGCCGCAGGCCTCCACCTCAATGAGGACCTCGTCTGGGCCCGGGATCGGATCCGGGACGTCTTTGATGACGAGCTTGCCCTCGCCCTCGTACACGGCTGCGCGCATTGCGGATCCTCCTGAATTGTCGAGTCGGAAGGCTAGGCGAGCAGCTCGCGGACGGGGCCCGCAAGGCGCTCAAGCGTCTCGTCATCGATAGGCGAGGGGAGGTCCACTACCACCTCCTCGGCACCCGCGGCGCGCCAGGCCCGGAGCTGGCCGACCACGGCGTCCTGCGTGTTGGCCAGCTGGGAGCTCTCCGCCCAGCCGTGGGCCTGCGCGGGCGTGCCGCCGTACCGGGCAAGGAGTTGCGCAAGCGCCGCCACCGCCTCCTCGCGTGTCGCCCGGATCATGACCGGCGGGATGCCCACGGTCCGGCGGATCTCGGCCGGGTCGCGGCCAATCTCAGCGCAGCGCTCGTTCAGCACCGCGTTCTTGTGGGCGAACTCCTCCGGGGAACCCTCGCCGTTCCAGATGTCCGCGGTGCGCGCCACGATGCGCAGCGTCCGCTGTTCGCCGCTGCCGCCGATGAGCAGGGGCATGCGCGGCTGGAGGGGCGGCGGGTCGTTGCGCATCCGCTCACCGCGCACCCAGCGGCCGTCCACGGTGACCGCCTCGCCGTCCAGCATCGCCCGTGCCGCGCTGGCAGCCTCGTCCAAGCGGCTGATCCGCTCGCCGAGCGTGAGCTGGTCAAACCCGAAGGCGCGGATCTCAGGCTCGTGCCAGCCGGCGCCAAGACCCAGCATCGCCCGCCCGCCGCTCGCGTGGTCCAGCGCGGTGGCCATCTTCACGGTGAGACCGAGGTTGCGATATGCCACCGCCGACACCATCATCCCGAGCGGGATCCGGCTCGTTCGCTGCGACCAGGCGGCCAGCGTCATCCAGCCCTCGACAACCGGGCCCTCAGGTCCGATCACGGGGCCATTGGCGTCGCCCAGGATGGGCATCAGGTGGTCGTTGGCAAACAGGCTGGCAAACCCTGCGGCCTCGATCCGCTCGCCGATGGCCATGAGCTCCGGCCAGGCGATGTGCTGCCCCCAGACCTGGAAGCCGATGCGGATGGGGTCGCCGGGCGCCGGGCGAGGGCCGAGCAGGCTGGCGCTGGCGTCCGCCCGCGCACCGGGCACGCTCACACGATCCTGGCCCGGGATCGTCGGAGCCGCCGGAGCCCGGCCATGAGCGCGGATCCGCCAATCATCACGCCCAGCGTGGTCGCCAAGATCAGCGTGGCGACGGCGTTCACCTCGGGCGTCACGCCAAACTTGATCTGCGTGTAGATGAACAGCGGGAGCGTCTGCTGCGGGCCGATGGTGAAGAACGTGATGACGAACTCGTCAATCGACAGCGTCACGCACAGCAGGGCGCCTGCCAGGATGGCCGGGGCGATCAGCGGCAGGACGATGTAGCGCAGCGACCGGAAGGGGCTTGCGCCTAGATCCGCCGCCGCCCACTCCAGCCGACGGTCGAAGCCCTGCAGGCGCGCCGCCACGATGAGCACCACAAACGGGATGGTGAAGACCAGGTGGCCG
>JANYAA010000010.1 GCA_025355255.1 Chloroflexota bacterium
CCGTCACGCTGCGATGGCTCTGCCCGTGCGCGTACTGCCGCGGCGAGGCGGGGATGCCCGGCTGGCTTGACTCCAACCCAACGCTGACCGAGGCCCAGACCACGCTGGTACACATGGCGCTGGTTGGCTCGTACGCGGTGCAGGCCACCTGGGGGGACGGCCACGACTCCGGTTTCCACACGTACCTGCTGCTGCGCGACCGCTGCCCCTGCGACGCCTGCGAGCGCGATCGCGCGCGACGGGCGGCCGATGACCCCGTTCACGCCAACCACACCGGTCACACCCATGGAGGCGCTCGATGATTATCGCGACCGCACCGTTCATCGCCGGATACCGCGTCAGCGAGACGAAGGGCCAGGTCTTCGGTCTTGTCGTTCGCAGCCGCGGCGTCGCCGGCAACATGATGGCCAGCCTGCGCTCCATCGCGGGTGGCGAGATCCACGAGTACACGAGCCTGCTTGAGGACACGCGACGCCAGGCGATCGATCGCATGGTCCAGAACGCCACGATGGTGGGCGCGAACGCTGTGATCTCGATGCGCTTTGACTCGTCCGAGATGGCCACGACGATGACCGAAATCGTCGCGTACGGGACGGCCGTGGTCATCGTGCCCGACGCCTCCACCAAGCAGCCCGGCGAGTAGGTTCGCAGTTCGCAGCTTTCCTATGGGCGTGTCGCTAGTCCGACTCCTCATCGGGGGATTCGGGGTCCTGCTGGTCCTGGCCGGGATTGGCGTAGCCGCGATCCCGGGCTCGGGCGGTGACCGCCTTGCGTCCTTGTGGTTCTTCGGGAGCGGGGCCGTGCTGCTGGCTGGCGTGATGCTGGAGCGCACGCGATACCGCTCGCTCAATGCCGAACGCACCGGCGACGGCCACGGCCCCGGCGGGGGCGAAACTGCGCGTCTCGAGGCGCGGTTCCGCCCCACCGACGAGCGCTTCGTGGATCCGACGACTGGCGTGCCGATGCGCGTCTGGATTGACGCAGCGTCCGGCGAGCGGCGGTACGTCGCCGAGGCGTAACTCCGGCCGTGCTAGCCCCGGCCGCATGCACTGCATGGCTACCTATAGGGGAGGCAGCGCCGCAACCGTTCGCGCATCCGGCCGGCGGGACGCGCCGGGTGTTTGAGCCCACCCCTTCCGCGCCCTTGGACAGCGGCGCACGGAGGGGGCGACTCGCACGACCGCGACGAGCGTCCCAGTAGGCCTCGATGCGCTGCTGGCAGCCATGCAGTGCATGCGCGGAGCTGCAGGGCCCCCTCCAGGGTTCCGGCGCTCCCCACAAGTGCGGATTCTCGGTCGTTCCAGCGAAGTGGAACGATCTGTGGATATCGGCGGAAGGTTGGCGGCCGGCATGCGCACGACCCGCGCACGCGCAAACTTGTCCACAAGTCATTCCGCTTCATTGGAAATACCCGGAATCCGCCCTGATGGACACCCTCCCGCCCGCGCACGCGAGAGGCGTTAACGCGCAAGTGGTACGCTCTGCGCCCCGACCGGGACCGGGGTGTCGGCGCATGTCCCAGCGCCAATCCGGTCCTCGGGCACGCACGCCGAGAGGATCGATGGCCACCGTCAGAGCCGCAGCCGCACCGCGCCTTGGCCGTGGTCGTCGGCGCGCGTCGCGCGACCTGCGTGCACCCATCCTCAATCGCGAGCTCAGCTGGATTGAGTTCAACGCCCGCGTCCTCCACGAGGCGCGTGACGCCCGCAACCCCATCCTTGAGCGCGTGAAGTTCCTCGCCATCTTCGCGAGCAACCTCGACGAGTTCTTCCAGGTCCGGGTGTCAGGTCTGCGCCGCCAGGTCCAAGCGGGGGCCTCGCCCCACACCTCGGACGGCATGACCCCGGCGCAGCAGCTCGACGCCATCCGAGACCGCGTTCGCGACCTCATCGCCGACCATGCGTCCGTCTGGGCCGGCATCCGCACAGAGCTAGCGGCTGATGGCGTGGAGATCCTGGACTACGACCAGGTCCCGGAGCACCACGCCACGCTCCGGCGTCGATTCCACGATGAGATCTTCCCGGTCCTCACGCCGCTCGCGGTGGACCCCGGGCACCCGTTCCCATACATCTCCACGCTGAGCCTCTCGATCGCTGTGGGTCTGCGCGATCCCGAAACTGGCGACCAGCGCTTCGCCCGCGTCAAGATCCCGCCCATCCTGCCGCGGCTGTTCGCCGTTGAGCGCGGCAAGTTCGTGCTACTGGACCAAGTCATCGAAGCCAACCTCGATGAGCTCTTCCGAGGCATGGAGATCCTTGAGACGCACCTCTTCCGGGTCACCCGCGACGCCGACATTGCCGTTGAAGAGGACGAGGCCGACGATCTCCTGCTGGCCATCGAGGAGGAGGTCCGCCGCAGGCGCTTCGGCGAGGCAGTCCGCCTTGAAGTTGAGCGGTCCATGCCGGACGTGACGCGCGCCATCCTCGTGAAGGGCATCGGTGTCCGCGACGAGGACTGCTTCGACGTGGCCGGAATGTTGGACCTCACGGCCCTCTGGCAGCTCGTGGATCTGGACCGCCCGGACCTCAAGAGCGCCCCCCACACCCCGGTGGTTCCGGGCCGGCTGCTCCCGCCCGATGAGGACGAGCCGGCCGACGTGTTCGCCCAGATCCGCGCTGGCGACATCCTCGTGCACCAGCCGTACGAGTCGTTCACGGCGTCCGTGGAGCGGTTCATCCAGCAGGCCGCCGATGATCCCGACGTCCTCACGATCAAGCAGACCCTGTACCGGACCTCGGGTGACTCGCCCATCGTCCAGGCGCTGATCACCGCGGCCGAACGCGGCAAGCAGGTGGTGGTCCTGGTTGAGATCAAGGCGCGCTTCGACGAGGCGAACAACATCGTGTGGGCGCGCAAGCTGGAGCGCGCGGGCGCCCATGTCGTCTACGGAGTCGTCGGTCTGAAGACGCACTCCAAGGTGCTGCTCGTGGTGCGCCGCGAGGGGCACGGCCTGCGGCGCTACGTTCACATCGGCACCGGCAACTACAACAGCAAGACCGCGCGGCTGTACGTGGATCTCGGGCTGCTTTCCTGCCGCGAGGAGCTTGGTGCCGACGTCACGGACCTGTTCAACACGCTGACCGGGCTGTCGCGCCAGCGCGTGTTTCGACGGCTACTGGTTGCGCCGATCACGTTGCGCGGGCGGTTCATCGAGCTGGTGGAACGCGAGATCGCGTTTGCCAAGGCCGGGCAGGAAGCCAAGATCATGCTCAAGGCCAACTCGCTGGTGGATCCCCAGATCATCGAGGCGTTGTACGACGCGTCGCGCGCCGGCGTCCACGTGGACCTCATCATCCGCGGCGCGTGCTGTCTGGTCCCGGGGCTGCCCGGCGTGTCTGACAGGATCCGCGTCCGCTCGATCATCGGCGAGTTCCTGGAGCACTCGCGCATCTTCATGTTCACCAACGGCGGACGGCCCGAGTGGTACATCGGCTCGGCCGACCTGATGGAGCGCAACCTTGACCGCCGGATCGAGGTGGTCACACCCGTTGAGGACCACGAGGCGCGGGCGCGGCTGGGCCGGATTGTCGATGTGATGCTGGCTGACGACCGCAGGTCGTGGCAGCTGAACGCCGACGGGCGCTGGCAGAGGACCGAGGTCCTCGAATCGAAAGCAGGCACCGTGGACACCTTCAACGTGCTCAAGGATGACGCCGCTGCTGCGGCCCTCGCCATGGCGGACCCGAAGCGGCCGCAGGTGAACGCCGGGTCGATGGACCCGCGGGCATGACGCTGGGCGACGGGGAGCTGGTCGAAGCGCCGGAAAGTGTGCCCGCTCCGCCGGAGGTTGTGCCCGCCCTGCCCTTGCCGCGGCTAGTCGTCGGCAAGACACCGGGCGTCCTCACCGATGACCGTCTGGCCGAGGCTGGCCGGAAGGTGCTGCGCTTCCACCTCGCCCGGATGTTTGCGCGCGAGGCCGGGACCATCGAGGGCGTCAATCCCGAGGATCTCAAGGCAATGCGCGTTGCGACCCGTCGGCAGCGGGCGGCCTGGCGCGTGTTTGGCTCCGCGTTTGACGAGGCTGCCACGGCCAAGCACCGGCGTCGGCTTCGGGGTGTGGCGGCAGATCTGGGCGCGGTGCGCGACCTCGACGTGATGATCGAGAACGTTGAGGCATATCAGGCCGGGCTGCCGGCCGACGAGTCAGCGGCGATGGAGCCGCTGCTTGCCGTCTGGCGCGCCAATCGCGACGCGGCGCGGGTCATCCTGCTGCGCGAACTGGCGTCCCGCCGGCACCAGCGATGGATGGAGAGCTACGCGGTCTTCGTGGAGACGGAGGGCGCAGGCGTTCGCGCGCCGGGCCCGGTGGAGCCGCACCGCGTTCGCGACACGATGCCGTCGCGCATCTGGGCGGCGTACGAGACGCTGCGCGGGTACGAACCGGTCATGCGGTGGGCGGACATCACCACCCTCCATGAGCTGCGGATCGCCGCGAAGTGGCTGCGCTACACGCTGGAGTTTGTCCGCGAGGCCATGGGGCCCGAGACCACCGAACTGATTGAGCTCGTCGTCGCGCTGCAGGACCATCTGGGCTGGCTGCACGATGCGGAGGTGGCGGCCGGTCTGGCGCGCGCGTTCCTGACGGCACACACCGGGAGCCTGGCCGATACGGAGGCCAGGGCGATTGGCCGCTACCTCGCGGACCGCGAGCGCGAGCTTGCTCGCTTGCAGAAGGGCGTCGGCACCCCGTGGCAGCCGCTGGTGGCTGAGCCGTTCCGCCTGATGCTGGGACGCGTGACCGCGTCGCTGTAAGGCCCCGCGGCGCCGCAACCTGCGCCCCAGACTGTTGCTAGTTGCCCCGCGCGAGGCGACGCAGCCGGTCACGCCAGGCCGGTCCAGCGGCCGCAGCCGCAAGCACGGCACCCTCGCGGATGCCCTGCTCCGACACGCGCATGGAGTCGGCCCCATACCGCCGCAGCACCTCGTCGGCAATCACGCCGCCAGCGGGGAGTAGCCGCGCGCGCTCCGGCCGGAGGCCGAATCGCGCTGCCGAAGCCGCCGCTGGCTGCTCGAGGATCAGGGTCAGCGCGACAGCGATGCCCTGGCGCGACAGGATCGGCTCCCCGGCATCAGCCGGGACGAGCTTTAGCAGGTTGGACACCGTGCCGCCCACGCCGACAATCTCAACTGGCTTGACATCGGGTGCGTCGCGCAGAATGCGGGCCGCCACAGCGCGCACACCTTCAAGGTCGGCTCGGGCGGGCGGGTCGCCCGTGAGCAGCGCACGGGTCAGGCGGGCGGACCCAAGCGCGATGCCAACGGCGTGGGCGGTTCCGGACCGGTCCACATCAACAAGCTCGGTGCTGCCGCCGCCAACATCGACAACCAGCATGTCGCCGTCGGGCGCCCGGCCACCGGTCACGCCAAGAAACATGAGGAGCCCCTCCTCCTCGTGATCAACGATGTGGAGGCTGAAACCCGTCCGCGCTTCTACCTCGTGGGCGAGCGACGCTGCGTCCTCCGCGCGTCGAACAGGCTCAGTGCCCACGATGGTGATAGCTGCAGCTCCGAGGGCGCGTGCCTTCTCGACGTAGTCCGCCAGCGCATCGACCAGTTTGGCTCGCAGCTCATCGCCGATGAAGCCCTCGGCGGCAACCCGCGTGCCAAGACCCAGGAAGACCGACTCGTCGAGGAGCGGCACGAGGTCGTGATCTGCGATGGTCGCGACCAAGAGGTGCACGCTGTTGGCGCCGATGTCGATGGAGGCGCCGACGGGCAGACCTGCGGCTGCGGGCGCCACTGCCGGCTCCTGCAGAGGTTCCGCCTGCGGCTCGGTCGTTTCGAGCGCAGATCCAGCGTAGGGCATCCCGTCGAGAGCGTCGTCGTCAAGCACGAGCTCGTCATCGGGCGTAGCTCCGATGGCCTCGGCTGGCGCGTCGGCGACGGCCACCGGCTCCTGAACGGCGTCCACGAGATCGCGCTCTGGCCAAGGCTCAGGCCACCGCTCTGAAAAGGGGTCGCTTCTCGCGTCTTCAGCCGAACCCGCTGAGCGCAGGGCCGCTGCGGCGGCCTCGGCCTCTGCGGCGGAAGCGGCGGCGTCAACCTCCTCGGGCGACTCGTCTTGCTCAGGGCGGAAGGCTGACAGAGGCGCGTCCTCGTCGAAGAAGTCGGCGGGCTCGGGCGCGGGCGCCGGTTCGGCAGCGGCTTCGGGCTCGGGGGCGGCTTCGGGCTCGGGCTCAGACGCCAGCTCGGGCGCCACTTCCGGCTCGAGGGCGGCTTCGGGCTCGGGGGCGGCTTCGGGCTCGGGCTCAGCGGCCAACTCGGCAACCGGCTCGGGGGCGCCTTCGGGCTCGGGCTCGGGCTCGGCCTCCGGCTCGGCAGCAGCTTCGGACTCTGGGGCCGCTTCGGGCTCGGGCGCCGGCTCGGCAGCATCTTCGGGCTCCGCGTCGGGCGCGGCTGCGGGCTCGGGCCCGGCAACCGGCTCGGCCACCCCCTGGG
>JANYAA010000027.1 GCA_025355255.1 Chloroflexota bacterium
CCTCGTGGTGGGCGTGGACCTGACGAAGCCCCAGTGGCGCTGGCTGATCCTGGCGATCGTGCTGTACGCCATTGCGATTACCTTTGCGTTTGCGGTGCAGGCGCCCAACTCCGCCAAGATGCTGAAGCTTGCGTCCACGCCGCCGCCGGCCGGCGTTGTCCCCGTTGGCCCGCCGCCAGAGATCCTCGCGACCGGCAAGAAGCTCGCCCAGGGAGGCCAGTTCTTGACGGTGATGATCGTGCTGATCGTGATCCTGATGGTGACCAAGCCCGTCGGCTGATCTCGTGTGCCGGGGTGGCCGCGCCCTGCACGCCGCTCGATGGGTGCAACCGTCCTGCGGCAGGTGGCCTTCGCACGGGAGCCGTGAGTGACAACCGACTGGTGGCGCAGCGCCGTCATCTACCAGATCTACCCGAAGTCCTTCGCCGATGCCGACGGCGACGGCATTGGTGATGTCGCGGGCATCCGCAGCCGTCTGTCGTATCTGGCGGACCTGGGCGTTGACGCCATCTGGGTGAGCCCGTGGTACCGCTCGCCGGATCGCGATGGCGGGTACGACGTTGAGGACTTCCGCCAGATCGACCCGCGCTTTGGCGATGTGGAGGAGGCGGTGGCGCTGATCCGCGACGCCCACAAGCTTGGCCTGCGCGTGATTGCGGACATCGTGCCCAACCACGTCTCGGATCAGCATCGGTGGTTCCGGGCGGCGCTGGCCACGACGCCCGGCTCCCCGGAGTGGGACCTGTTCCACGCGGTGGCAGGCACGGGCGAGGGTGGGACCCGGCCGCCCAACGATTGGCGATCGGTGTTTGGCGGATCCGCCTGGGATCCCATCCTGGACGCCGCAGGCGGAGCGACAGGCTTCTGGTTCCTGCACCTCTTTGACGCCACCCAGCCGGACCTCAACTGGGAGCACCCGACCGTGCGCGCCGAGTTTGAGGACATCCTGCGTTTCTGGTTTGAGCGCGGTCTGGACGGGTTCCGCATCGACGTGGCCACGTCGCTCATCAAGGCCCCGGGCTATCCCGACGAGCACCGCGCGCCCGGCGCAGACGCGGGGCTGTCCCTGGAGGTAACCGAGGGTCAGCCGCAGTGGAATCGCCCGGGTGTGCACGACGTGTGGCGCGCCTGGCGCCGCGTCGCAGACGAGCACGACCCGCCGCGGGTGTTTGTGGGCGAGGTCTGGGCGGACAGTCCAGCGGGTCTGGCAGCCTACCTGCGGCCGGACGAGCTGCACACCGTGTTCAACTTTGACTACATGATGTGCCCTTGGGATGTGGACCGCCTTCGGTCTGTGGTGGACGCATCCCTGTCCACGGCCGGCCTTGTGGGGGCGCCCGCAACGTGGGTGCTGGAATCGCACGACAAGCCCCGGGTGCGGACACGGTTTGCGCTTGATGCGGCGGGGAGGGACATCAACGACCGCTCCGGCCCCGGGGAGGATGCGCTCGGCGCCCTGCGGGGACGCGCCGCAACGCTGTTCATGCTGGGCTTGCCGGGATCCGCCTACCTCTATCAGGGGCAGGAGCTAGGGCTGCGCGAGGTCTGGGAGCTGCCAGCCGGGGCGCGCCAGGACCCTGCCTTCGCTCGTACCAACGGGGCCGACGGGCTGCGCGACGGCTGCCGCGTACCGATCCCGTGGACCGATGAGCGGCCGGGATGCGGCTTCGGCCCCACGGGTGCGTCTTGGCTGCCGATGCCGCCCGACTGGGGCGCCATGAGCGTGGCCCGCCAAGACCGCAGCGAAACCGGGGTGCTGGCGCTGGTGCGGCGGGCCCTGCGCCTGCGCCGTGCGGAGCCAGCGTTGCGCTCGCCCGGGATGACATGGGTCGCGCAGGAGGATCCGGCCGTGCTGGTGCTGCGACGCGGCCAGAGCGGCGGAGATGGTGACGTGGTTGTGGCGATGAACCTGGGCGGCGCGACGGTGCACCTTGCCGGCGGTGCGCTGCTCGCGGCGTCCGCCCCAGGCATCCAGGCGGTTGACGGCGGCGTCCTGCTCCCGCCTGACTCGGCGGTCTGGCTGCGGGGCTGAGCCCACCCGCGGCCAACCGGCCCCCCACCCGGGGGCCAACGGTCCCGCGATCCGACACCACACGACAACCCCACCGGGTCCGATCGTCCATGCCCGTCTGGGCATAGGCGCCGGTACCATCAGGATCGACCCACAAGGAGATCAACCCCCAATGCCGCACGCAGCCACCTCCATCGCGGACCTGCTCGCCCAGCTTAAGGGCGCTGCCCACATCGCTGATGACCGCCTCGCGATCGACGACGAGACCGCCTTCCGATCCCGCGCCGCAGCCGACCTCGCCTGGACCGCCGCCTTCACCGCGGACGAGCCCACCGCCGAGGCCGCCCGCTGGATCATCTGGGAGGCCAGCCAGGCGCTCGGCGCGCGATCGGCCAGCATCCAAGAGCTCTACATGGCCCGCTCGCGCGGCGAGGTCAAAGGCTTCACGGTGCCCGCGATGAACCTGCGCGCCCAGACCTTCGACATGGCGCGCACGATCTACGAGACTGCCCGCCGCAACGATGTGGGCGCGCTGATCATCGAGATCGCCCGCAGCGAGCAGACGTACACCTTCCAGCGCCCGATGGACTTCGCCGCGTCCGTGTACGCAGGCGCCATGGCTGCCGGCTGGGACGGCCCCGTCTTCGTCCAGGGCGACCACTACCAGTTCAACGCCAAGAAGTACGCCGCCGATCCCGAGGCCATGACCGAGGAGATCCGCCGCGCATGCCGGCTGGCCATCGAGGCGGGCTATCGCAACATCGACATCGACAGCTCCACCCTCGTTGACCTCTCGCAGCCCAACCTCGATGCCGAGCAGCACGAGAACTACACCCGCGCCGCAGAGCTCACCGCGCTCATCCGCGCGCTCGAGACCGACGGCGTCACCGTCAGCGTTGGCGGCGAGATCGGCGAGGTTGGCAAGGCCAACTCCAGCGTCGAGGAGCTGAAGGCGTACCTGGACGGCTACAACGGCGTGCTCCAGAAGCTCAGCCCCGGCGCCAAGGGCGTGTCCAAGGTGTCGGTCCAGACCGGCACCAGCCACGGTGGCGTGCCCCTCCCCAACGGCGGCGTGGCCGAGGTCAAGCTTGACTTCGATGTGCTGGCACGGCTGGGCGAGGTTGCCCGGTCCTACGGTCTGGCAGGCGCGGTGCAGCACGGGGCCTCAACGCTCCCGGACGAGCTGTTCCACCGCTTCCCGATGGTGGAGACGGCCGAGATCCACCTCGCCACGGGCTTCCAGAACGCGCTGTACCAGCACCCGGCCTTCCCGGCGGACTTGATGGCCGAAATCAACGCGTGGCTGGTGGTCAACGCCGCCGACGAGCGCAAGGAAGGCCAGACCGAGGACCAGTTCCTGTACACCACACGCAAGAAGGCCATCGGCCCGTTCAAGCGCCGGCTGTGGGACCTCGCCACCAAGGACGAGATCCTCGCCAGCCAGGGCGCCAAGATCGAGTACCTGTTCAACCAGCTCAAGGTTGTGGGCTCGCGCGCGATGGTGGACAAGTATGTGCAGCCGGTGCCGGTTGCACGGCCGATCCCCGCGGCGCTTCAGGCCGCCGCCTGAGCTGCAGCCCGACATGGAGACCGCCCCGCAATCGGGGCCCGGAGCGGGCCGGCTGCCCCATCCGGTTCGCATCCGCCTGGAGGCTCCCGGTGACGAGCCGAGGGTTCGCCACGTCCACGAGCGCGCCTTCCCGGGTCCTGAGGAGGCGGCCATCGTGGACAAGATCCGCCGCATGGCGCCCGAGGGCTGGCAGTCCGTCATTGCGGTGGACGAGGGGGGCCGCATCGTCGGCCATGCGCTGCTCTCGCCGTGTCCCTTGGAGGACCGGGACGGGGAGCTGTTGACCGTGGTCCTGGCGGTTGGCCCGATAGGCGTCCTGCCGGAGCTTCAGCAGCGCGGGATCGGCTCTGCGCTAATGCAGGCGGCAGCCGTTCTGGCCGTCGCCCGCGGCGTGCCGGCGCTCGTCCTGCTGGGCCATCCGCACTACTACTGGCGCTTTGGTTTTGAACCCGCGCGCCGGCTCGGCCTGCTGCCGCCCGTTGACGAATGGCCCGACGAGGCTTGGATGGGCCGCCTCCTGTCGGCCTGGGACGACGAGTTCCGGGGCACCGTCCGGTACCCCGAGGCGTTTGAGCCGCTCGCCTGACGGGACAGATGCACCCCAGCACCGAATAGCGCGTTGACGGACCTTCGGGATAGGCCCACTATCCGCGCAAGCCAGCGCGCGGAGGGCGTGCGGGGATGGAGGAGGGTCCAAGTGTCTGGTAGTTCCCATGGGGATCAGGCGGCGAGGGACGACGCCCATCTGCAATCGCTCGGCATCAAGCCAGAGCTGCAGCGGACGCTCGGCTTCCTGTCGAACTTCGCGGTGGCGTTCAGCTACATCAGCGTCTCGACCGGCACCTTCACGCTGATCGCGCTCGGCCTTGGCGTTGCTGGGCCTGCGTTCTTCTGGAGCTGGCCGATCATTATCTTGGGGCAGACGTTTGTCGCCCTGAACTTCGCCGAGCTGTCCAGCCACTTCCCCGTGGCGGGGTCCATCTACCAGTGGTCCAAGCGCCTCGCCAACAAGACGCTGGGGTGGTTCACCGGCTGGATCTACTTTTGGGCAGGCGTCCTCACCACGACCGCGGTTGCGATCACCGTGCCGCTCGTGCTCGGCGGCCTGCTGGGCCAGGACCTGTCAAAGCAGCCGTTCCTATTCACCAATGTCCAGGTGGCGATCGCGATCGGCACGCTGGTCGTCACGACGCTCATCAACGCCTTCGGTGTGCGGCTGCTGTCGCTGATCAACAACATCGGCGTCGGCGCCGAGATCCTGGGCATGCTGGTCTTTGCCGTGATCCTGCTGGTGCTCCACACCAACCAGCCGCTCTCGATCCTGGCCACCACGGCCGGCGCCGAGTCCACCACCAACGGCAACTACCTCCCGATCTTCCTGATCGGCATGTTCATGAGCCTGTTTGTGGTCTTCGGCTTCGATACCGCGGGCACCTTTGGCGAGGAGACGCTTGACGCCTCGCGTCAGGCCCCGCGCGGCATCCTGAGCGCCATCTGGATTTCCGGCGTCATCGGCGCTGTGTTCCTGCTCGCGATCATCCTGTCCACCAAGGACATGAACGCGGCCCTCACTGACACGGCCCCGATCGCGACGGCGATCAAGAGCAACCTCGGCTCCTTCGGTGACGTGTATCTGCTCGTCATCCTCTTTGCCGTGTCCGTGTGCACCCTCGCGATCCAAGGCGCCACGGCGCGCCTGATGTTCTCGATGGGCCGTGACCGGCGCCTGCCGATGGGCGCGACCTGGGCCCACGTGAGCCACCGCTTCAAGACGCCAACCAATGCGGCCATCGCCGTGGGCGTCCTCGCGGGTGTCCCGCTGCTCATCACGGACAGTCCGTTCCTTCTCGCTGGCGGCGCGACGGGCCTCATCTACATCAGCTATTTCATGTGCAATGTGGGCGTCTTCTTGGCCCGGCGGAAGGGCTGGCCGCACGGCCCGGCCTGGTTCAGCCTCAAGTCGTGGGGCACCGTGGTGAACCTGCTTGCCCTCATCTGGGGTGGGTCGATGATCATCAACTTCGCGCTCTGGAACGCCCCCGCCTGGTTTGGCGACTTCGCCGCATTCCGCGACTACACGAACCCGCTCATCAACGGCCTCAGCTTCTTCGGGTCGAAGCTTGACTGGCTTCCGGCGATCCCGGTCTTTGAGGCCACGCTTGGCGTCCTGCTCATCGCCGGAGCCGTGGTCTACGCCGTGGGCGAGCGGATGCAGGTTGTCGGCACCTCCGTAGAAGCCGATGCCGCCACGGGCGAGGTGGTCATCGGCTGACGTCGCGCACCATCGGGCGGGGCGGCACGCGCTGTCCCGCCCGACCGATTCGCCTGGCACGGGAGGTCCGCGATGAGCGGCGACACGGCGGGGGTCCTCCACGGGGAACTCCATGACGAACTGGTGGCCGCGATGCAGCGGGTGCCGGAGCTGGCAGGACGGCAGCTCACGTTGACGACGCTCACCGGGGGCATCACCAACCGGAATTACCGGGTGGACGCGGAGGGGATGCGTGAGCGGTTTGTCATCCGTCTGGGCGGCAACGACACACACCTGCTGGGGATCAGCCGCGAGGTGGAGCACGCTGCCACCGTGGCGGCCGCTGGCGTGGGCGTGGGCGGCGAGGTGGTGGCATTCCTGCGCCCCGAGGGGATCCTCGTGACCCGGTTCATCGAGGGCACGCCCATGGCTGACCTCGATGTCCACGCGCCGCACGTTATCGCCAAGATCGCGGACTCCGTCCGCCGGTTCCACGAAGGTCCGGCAATCCCCGGGCTGTTCATCCCGCTGCGCATCGTGGAGGCGTACCGGGCGCTCGCCGTGGCGCGCGGCGTGCCAATCCCGCCGGAGTACGCGCTCGCCCAGGCAATCGCGAGGCGGATTGAGCTTGCGCTCATCACCAACCCGCTCGACATGATGCCCTGCCACAACGACTTTCTCCCGGGCAACCTCATCGACGACGGCGTCCGCATGCGGATCGTGGACTGGGAGTACGCCGGCATGGGCGACCCGTTCTTTGACTTGGGCAACTTCAGCATCAACAACGACCTCAGCCAGGCCGAGGACGCGGCGTTCCTCGCGGCCTACGATGCGACCGATGCGCCACGGCCCGACCGCTTGGCGAGGCTGGTGGTGTACCGGATCATCTCGGACTTTCGCGAGGCGATGTGGGCTGTCCTCCAAGAGGGGATCAGCGCGCTGGACGTTGACTTCCGCGCCTATGCGGCTGAGCACTTTGACCGGCTCCTGGCCAACGCGGCAACGGCCCGGTTTGAGCGGGCGATCAGAGAGGTTGCAGGGTGACGGAGCATGCGCGAGCGGTGATCATCGGCGGGGGCGTCGGCGGGACGTCCATCGTCTACCACCTCGCGGAGCGCGGCTGGACTGACATCGTCCTGCTTGACCGCGCGGAGCTCACGTCGGGCTCCACCTTCCACAGCGCAGGGCTTGTGGGCCAGCTGCGGAGCTCCACAACGCTTACCCGGATGCTCATGTACAGCGTGGACCTGTACCGGCGTCTGGCGGGCGAGACCGGCGTGGACCCCGCGTGGCACGAGGTGGGCTCCCTGCGGCTGGCGTCCACGCAGGCGCGGTACGAGGAGCTGCACCGCCAGGTTGGCTGGGCGCGAACCTTTGGCCTGCCGATTGACCTGATTGGCGCGAAGGAGGCGCAGGAGCGCTTCCCTCTGATGACCACCGACGGCGTTCGGGGCGCGGTGTGGCTGCCCACGGACGGCTGGCTGGATCCGTCCAACCTCGCGTTTGCCCTGGCGGCCGGCGCCCGCAAGCGCGGCGCGCGCGTCCTCAACCACCACCGCGTCACGGCCATCGGGGTGGAGCGCGGGCGCGTCACCGGTGTCTCGGGCGTGGCGCGCGGAGGCGAGCCGTTTGCCATCAGCGCCGACGTTGTGGTCAACGCCGGCGGCATGTACGCCCCTGAGATAGGCCGCCTGGCCGGCATCAATGTGCCGCTCATCCCGATGGCGCACCAATACCTGCTCACTGCCGCCATTGACGGGGTCACGCGCAACCTGCCCCAGCTGCGCGACCCCGACAACCTCGTGTACTTCCGCGAGGAGACCGGCGGCCTGCTCATGGGCGGCTATGAGCGGAACCCGGCGCCGTGGTCCCTCGACGGCATTCCGGTCGATTTCAACCACAAACTGCTTGAGCCGGACTGGCCGCGCTTTGACGAGATCCTCGAGGGCGCCATCCGGCGCGTCCCCGCCATGGAGACGGCCGGCGTCACCAAGATGATCAACGGCCCCGAGGCCTTCACGCCCGACAACGAGTACATCCTCGGCGAGAGCGAGGTTGGCGGGCTGTTTGTGGCCGCGGGCTTCAGCGCGCACGGGATTGCGGGTGCCGGCGGCATCGGTCGCCAGATAGCGTCCTGGATTGTCGATGGCGAGCCGGAGCTGGATCTCTGGAAGATGGACATCCGGCGCTTTGGGCCGCAGTACCGGAGCCGGGCGTTCACGCTGGCCAAGGCGTACGAGAACTACGCCACCTACTACGACATCCACTATCCCAACGAGGAGAAGGCAGCTGGCCGGCCGCTGCGCCTGTCGCCCGCGTACTCGCGGCTCGCCGCTCTGGGCGCCATCTTTGGCGAGAAGGGCGGCTGGGAGCGGCCAAACTGGTTTGCGCCAAACGCTGCGGGTGCGGCGCTTGAGGTGCTGGAGCCCCTTCGGCCGCGCGGCTGGGCAGGGGAGCACTGGCACCCGGCCATCGCAGCCGAGGCCCTGGCCACGCGGACCACGGCGGCGCTCTATGACGAGAGCTCGTTTGCCAAGATCGAGGTGGTGGGCCCCGGCGCGCTGGCGCTGCTCAGCTATCTGTGCGCAAACGAGGTGGACCGGCCTGTGGGCTCGGTCACGTACACGCAGCTGCTCAACCGCCGGGGCGGCATCGAGTGCGACCTGACCGTGACGCGCACGGCCGAGGCCCGCTTCCTGTTGGTCACCGGAACCGCGTTTGGCAACCACGACACGGCGTGGATCCGCAAGCACGCGCCTACGGACGGGTCCGTGCTGATCAGCGACCTCACGTCGTCGCGGGTGGCGTTTGGCCTGTGGGGGCCGCGGGCGCGGGACATCCTGGCGGCGACCACCACTGACGACCTGTCCAACGAGGGCTTCCCGTACCTCACCGCGCGGCAGATCACCGTGGGCAACGTGCCGCTGCTGGCCGTGCGGGTGACCTACGTGGGGGAGCTGGGCTGGGAGCTCTATGCACCAAGCGAATACGGCGCCGTCCTCTGGGACGCGCTGTGGACCGCCGGCGCGCCTCACGGGTTGGTGGCGGGCGGCTACCGCGCCATCGACGCCCTTCGCCTTGAGAAGGGCTACCGTGCCTGGGCCACCGACATCACGCCCGAGGAGACCCCGTTCGAGGCAGGTCTAGGCTTTGCCGTGCGGCTGGACAAGGGCCGGTTCCTGGGGAGCGAGGCCTTGCAGGCTGCGAAGGACGCGGGCCCGCGCAAGCGGCTCCGCTGCCTGGTGCTCGATGATGCGCGCTCGGTCTGCCTCGGCAACGAGCCCGTGCGCATTGGCGGCCGCGTGGTGGGCCGCGTGACGTCGGGCGGGTATGGCTTCACTGTGGAGCGCAGCATCGCGTATGCGTACCTGCCGCCCGAGGTCGCCATCGGCACGCGTGGCGAGGTGGACGTGTTTGGCACATGGGTTGGCTTTGAGGTGGCGAAGGAGCCGCTGTTCGACCCGGGCGGCGCTCGCGTCAAGGCCTGAGAGCGGGCATCATTCTGGCCATGAGTGAAGCCGCGTTTGGTCCCGCCTGGTCTGCTTCGCTTGCCCGCGTGCCCGAGACCACGATGCGCGAGTGGCTCGCGCTGGCGATGGAATGCTGCGACGTGGCCGACGTCATCGCGTTGCAGCATTTCCGGAGCGATTTGAGCCCCGAGCGCAAGCCTGACCGCTCGTTTGTGACCGTCGCGGACCAGGGGATCGAGCGTGAGATTCGGGCGCGGATCAAGGACCGCTACCCCACGCACGGGCTGGTGGGGGAGGAGTACGGCACGGCGGACGGCGACGCCGAGACCCGCTGGTACATCGACCCGATTGACGGGACGCACAACTTCATCCGCGGCGTGCCGCTGTTCGGGACGCTGATCGGCATCGAGCACGAGGGCGAGCTCCAAGTCGGTGTGATGTCCGCGCCGGCTATGCGCCAGCGCTGGTTCGCCTTTCGGGGCGGTGGAGCGTGGGCGCGCGGGCTCGACGGGGAGCGGCAGATCCGGGTCTCCACGGTGACCGCTCTCGAGGACTCGCAGCTGCTTTATGGGTCCAGCCGCGAAACCGCCCGATCCGGCCTGATGCCCGGCTTTGATTCGCTGATTGCAGATGCTTGGCGCGAGCGCGGGTTCGGCGACTTCTGGGGCTACGCGCTGGTGGCGGAAGGCGCCGCCGAGGCGATGTTCGAAGTCGGCATGTACCCCTGGGATCTGGCCGGACCCGTGGTGGTGATCGAGGAGGCGGGCGGCCGGGTCACCGATGTGAACGGCGAGCGCCGGATTGACGCGCCGTCGTTCGTGGGCTCCAACGGGCACCTCCACGAGGAGATTCTGCGCCGTCTCCGAGCCGGCTGAGCCTGCGTCAGCGGCGCCTGGCGAAGCTCCCCGCAACAAGCAGCGCGAGGACTGCGCCGCCGATCCCTCGTCGCGGGATCGCTCAGCTCACTCGGCCGGATCACGCTCTCCCCTCCGAAACGCTAGGGTCAGCCGCGGTCCCGGCGGGCCAGCGCGAAGACGATGCCCGCGCCTACCACCCCGACGGCGAACCCGGTGGCGATGGACACGTCGAACGCGATGCCTGCACCTGCCACGAGCAGGCTGGCCGCGATCGCGAGAACACCCACAACCAGCGCCCCGAACCCCACCGCTGCCTTGCGCGAACCGGTGTCGCGCAGACCCGGCGCCGGCGGTGCAATGGCGTGGGCGAGCGACCCGTCCGAGACGTCCCCCGCAGAGAGCTCCACCAGGTGCTCGGCGTCCACCGAGAGCGACTCAACGATGTCCCGATCCACCAGGTCGGCAACCACGGCCGCCGCCGCCGCATCCTCAAGCGCTTGCGCGACTGACACGCGATCGTCAACGGTCCCTTGGGAGAGACCCCAGTTCAGGCCGATAAACGTGGGGTGCAGGCTGCCAGCGGAGTAGCGGTTCATAACCGCCTCGCGCGCCTGTGCGCGAGCCTCCGCAAGCAGTTCCGTGCGGCCGTGCTTCTCGGCAGCCTCCCTGCAGACCTGAAGCAGGCTTGCGCGCGCTGCACCGTGATCCCGGCGCATGCCCATGCGGGCGAGCTCGTCAGGCGTCAGCCGGTCAAACCCTTCAAACAGCGCCTCAAGTCGCGCCCGCGCCTGGTCCTCGCCGTGTTCACGCTCGTGCTCATCCATGGCACGAGTCTGCGCGTCACGCTCCGGCGGCGTCTAGTGCTTCGGCGATGATCCGGAGGGCCAGATCGACCTCTTCCGCCGTTGTGACGAGCGGCGGAATGATCCGGACGACATTGACATACGTGCCCGCGGTGAGAAGCATCAGCCGCTGCTCAAAGCACGCGGCCTGGACACGCTTGGTCAGGGCGGCATCCGGGACACGTCCGTCGCCCACGCCGGCCTTGATGAACTCCATGGCAACCATGAGCCCCAACCCCCGGACGTCGCCGATGGAGGGGTGCTTTGCCTGGAGCGCCCGAAGGCCAGCCATGAATTGGGCGCCGCGCTCGCGCGCGTTTTCGATGAGGTGCTCGTCCTCAATCACGTCCAGCGTGGCCATCGCGGCGGCGCAGGCCACGACGTTGCCGCCGTACGTGCCGCCATGGGAGCCGGGGGGGAACTTGGCCATGATGTCGGCCCGGGCGAGGATGCCTGACAGCGGCAGACCTGAGGCGATGCCCTTGGCCATGACGAGGATGTCCGGCTCCACGTCCCAGTGCTCGACCGCGAACATCTCACCGGTGCGGCCGAAGCCCGTCTGCACCTCGTCGGCGATCAGCAGGATCCCGTGCTGCCGCGTGATCTCCCGGAGCCGCGGTAGAAAGCCTGGCGGCGGCACGATATAGCCGCCCTCGCCCACGACGGGCTCGATGATGATGGCCGCCACCTTGTCGGGGTACACCAGCTGGTGGAACAGCAGGTCCAGCTGCTCTTCCCAGTCGCAGGTGCAGGCGGCCGGGTCGTGGCCCCCGCCAGAGGCGCGATAGCAATAGGGGAGCGCCGCGTGGTAGACGGACCCAGGCAACGGCTCAAACGCGCCGCGGTAGACGTCCTTGGCGGCCGTGAGCGCCATGGCCTGGCCGGTGCGCCCGTGGAAGCCGTAGCGGAAGGCGATGATCGCCGGGCGCCCCGTGGCCACGCGGGCGAGCTTGACCGCGGCCTCAACTGCTTCGGCGCCCGAGTTGGAGAGGAACGCGGTCCAAGGGCCGCCCGGCAGCAGGTGGGCCAGCCGGTCGTAGAGGCGCAGCCCCGCCTCGTGGTAGACGATGTTCTGCTGCCCGTGCAGGAGCTTGGCGGCCTGGGCAGCAACGGCGGCAGCGACACGCGGATGCGCGTGGCCCGTGTTGGTCACGCCGATCCCCGACGTGTAGTCGAGGTAGCGTTCGCTCTCTGGCGTCACCAGCCAGCTGCCCTCGCCGTGGTCCACGACGAGGTTGAAGATGCGGCCCCACACGGGCGGCACCACCGAGCGGTCGGGCAGGGTTGAGGCGGGCGCGGCGGAAGGGCCGGATCGGGCGGACCGGGGGACGGTGTCAACCATGTCGGACTCCTGCTGGACGTCGGCCGCGAGGCTAGCGCTTGTTCGAGCGACGCGAAGCGAGCGTGGTGACGAAGACTGCCCCAACGGCAACCAGGAAGATAATCGTGCCAATGACGTTGACCTGCACGGGGATGCCGATCTTGGCCTTCGCGTAGATGAACATCGGGAACGTCTGCGTCTTGCCGGCTGAGAAGTTCGTAATGACGAAGTCGTCGATGGAGAGGCTGAACGCCAGCAGCGCGCCCGCCACCACGCCTGGCAGGATCAGCGGAAAGGTCACCCGGCGGAACGTCTCCCACTCGTTGGCGTAGAGGTCCGCGGCTGCCTCCTCGAGATGGCGCGGGAAGCCCGCCAGCCGTGCGCGCACCGTCACCACCACGTAGCTGATGTTGAACATCACGTGGGCGATCAGGATGGTCACAAAGTTGAGCGGGAAGAACGGCGCCGCACCGATCGCCACGAACAGCGTCAGGAGCGAGGCACCCATGATGATCTCGGGCGTGGCCATCGGCAGGAAGATCAGCGCGTTGATAGGCGCTCGCCCGCGGAAGCGGTAGCGCTCAAGGGCGATCGCCACAAGCGTTCCCAAGATCGTGGAGATCAGCGTGGACAGGAACGCGATCTCGAGGCTCAGGGCCACGGCCTCTGGCAGCCCCGAGACGCCAAACGGGTTGAGCCAGTACTTCAGCGTGAAGCCGCTCCACAGGAAGTTGGAGCGCCCAGGCGGGTTGTTGAAGCTGAACAGGATGATGACGAACACGGGCAGCAGCAGGTAGATGACCGCCAGCAGCGTGTAGACGATGAGCAGGTAGCGGTCCGCGATGCGTCCCAGCACGCCGCGGGCGCCACCGCGCGGGCGGGCACTGGCGCCGCGCGCCTCTCCCCGAGGTGCGGCGGTCTTGGCTGTTGCCATCAGATTCTCCCCGCGCTGGCCGAGAGCTCCTCGGTGCCGAGGATGCGCGCGTAGATCGCCACGACCACCAGGACGCCTGCCATGAGCATGAACGACAGCGCCGAGGCGGCCGGGTAGTCGTTCTGGGTAAGAAACTTGTTCTGGATGACGTTGCCGATCATCGTGGTGTCGGGGTTGCCCAGCAGCTCCGCGTTGATGTAATCACCGATCGCCGGGATGAACGTCAGGAGCGAGCCCGCAAACACACCAGGTACGGACAGCGGGAACGTGACCCGCACAAACGATTCGGAGATGAAGAACCAGCCGACCCCGGCGCCCACGATGCCGCCGACGATGCCCGTGATCAGGAAGTCCCATTCGAAGGCGACGCCCAGCACGGTGGCCAGCCCGCCGCCCACGACGAAGCCCACGATGGCGCCGCCCGGACGCCACGGCCCGGCGTAGAGGTCACGGGCGGCCTCGACAAGCCGGAAGTCGATCTTCTCTACGGCGACATACACGGGCAGCGTCATAAACGGGAGGAACGCATAGGTGATGCCGGAGATCACCGCGATCGGCGTGGCCAGGAGGCGGAACTCCGGTGACACGCCCGGGAGCATGTGGATCACCCGCAAGATGGGCGAGTCATCGCTCAGCAGGATGGTCCAGCTGATGGTCCGCAGCAGGAAGCTTGTGAAGAACGGGGCCACCACCAAGAAGAGCAGCACGTTCTTGAACCGGCCGCCGCGGAACGCGATGGTGTAGGCGAGCGGGTAGGCGATGAGGAAGGTGAGCACCGTAGCCGCGCCCGCGTACATGATCGAGCGCCCGTACATCGGCGCGTACGACGCCAGGGCCTTGGTGTAGTTGGTGTAGTTGTCAAACGAGAAGGTGAAGCCCGTCTCCAGCGACCCGCTCCAGAAGCTGGACTGGAGCATCTGCACAGCCGGATACAGGTAGAAGACGAGCAGCCACAACACGCCCGGCGACAGCAGGGCGACTGGCGCAATCCAGCGGTGACGCTTGAGCAGGGTTCCCATGAAGGGGACCAGACCCTCCGGGCTTCGAATGTGGCGAACAGGATAGGCGTCAGCCCTTGCCGGTCACCGTGGCGAACTGCTGGTTGAAGTAGGTCTCGTCTGCCTCGGACAGGCCGCCGAAGATGTGCAGCCTGGCCAGGATATCGGCGGGCGGGAAGATCAGCGGGTTCTTCGCGACGTCCGGGTTGGTGGCCTTGAGCACCTCTGCCGCGCCCTTGCAGGGGCAGAGGTAGTTCACGTACGCCTCAACCTCGGCCGCGATCGCCGGCTGGTAGTAGAAGTCGATCAGCATCTCCGCAGTGCCCTTGTGGACCGCGCCCTTCGGGATCAGGTTGTTGTCGGTCCAGAGCATGCCGCCTTCCTTGGCGATCACAAACTTGATGCCCGGCTTGTCGGTGAGCACCTGGACCATGTCGCCGGACCAGGCCATCGTCAGCACGACGTTGCCGGCTTTGAGGTCCTCGGCGTAGGCATTGCCCTTGAAGGCGCGCACGATCTTGGCGTTCTTGGCCTTCATGAGCTCCGCCACCGCCTTGTCACAGCCGTCCCGCGTGGGGTTGGCGGTGTCAATGCCGAGCTTGAGCATGGTGAGGCCGATGGCGTCGCGCATCTCGGACAGCATGTCCACCTTGCCGGTCCAGCGCGGATCCGCGGTGAACAACGCCTGCAGGCTGTCGATCTGGCCCGTCTTCGCAGGATCAAACCCCAGACCCGTCATGCCCGACTGCCACGGCGCGTGGTGATCGCCTGTGGGGTCCCAGTTGACGCCCTTGTAGGTGTCAAGGAGGTTTGCGGTGAAGTTCGGCATGTTGGCCACGTTCAACTGCTCCACCCAGCCCAGGCGGATGAGCTTCGCGGCCATCCAGTCGGTCATCGTGATGATGTCCCAACCAGTGTCAGCGCCGCCCTGAAGAGCGGGCTGGATGGTGCCGAAGAACTCCTCGTTGTCGTTGATCACCTCGGAGTAGTTCACCTTGGTGCCGTACTTGGCGGTGAACTTGTCAAGGGTCGGGTGCTTGTTGGCGTCCTTCGGGTCGACGTCCATGTAATAGGTCCAGTTGGCCCAGTTAAGCTCGGCCGAGGGCGTGGCAGCCGGGACGGCGCTGGCGGTAGCGGTCGCGGTGGCGGCTGTCGATGCTGACGGGCCGGTCGTGGGGGCCGACGTGGGCGGCGCGGTCGTGAGCGCCGGCGTGGCGAGCGGCTTGGTTCCGCCGCAGGCGGCGAGGAACGCGGCAACGCCGGCGAGGGCCCCGCCCGCAAGGACGTGTCGGCGGCTGATCAGGTTGGCGGTGGTGTCATCGTTGCGGGTCATGTCGGGTCCTCCAGGTGCCGAGGTCTACTCGGCCGCGTCGTCGGCGGTGGCGTCGGCGGGCAGCGCCTCCACCACGAACGTGTGATCAGGGTTCCAGCTGAGCTGCACCATCTCGCCCCGGGACCAGAGCTCTGATTTGGTTGCGCGCTCGAGGTTCTGCTCGTAGACCACGACCCGGGCGCCGCCCCGGACCTCCACGATGTACTGCGTGCTGACGCCGATGTACGAGACGTCCGTCACGACGCCGTGCAGCAGGTTGCGCCCGGCGGGGACGGTCTCCGTCTCCTCGTTGAGACGGATCTTCTCGGGTCGCACGCCAACGCTCACCGCGGTCCGGTCGCCCACCACGCCCGAACCCACGCGAATGCGCGTGCCGTCCGCGAGGTCTAGCAGGGCGTAGCCGTCGGCAGTTCCCGCGAGCTTGCCGCCGAGGAGGTTGCTGACGCCCAGGAAGCCAGCGACAAAGCGCGTGGTGGGTCGCTCGTAGAGCGTCTCCGGGTCGCCGAGCTGCTCATAGTGGCCCTTGTTCATGACCGCGATGCGATCCGACATCGTCATCGCCTCCTCTTGGTCGTGGGTCACGTAGATGAAGGTGATCCCGACCTCTTTCTGGATCCGCTTGAGCTCCATCTGCATCTGCTTGCGGAGCTTGAGGTCCAGGGCGCCGAGCGGCTCGTCAAGAAGGAGCACGCGGGGCCGGTTGATCAGGGCGCGCGCAAGCGCGACGCGCTGCGCCTGGCCGCCGGAGATCTGCGTGGGCTTGCGCTTCTCGTAGCCAGGCAGTTCCACCAGCGCCAGCATGTCCGTGACGCGCTTCTGGACCTCGGGACCCTTCACGCCCTTGCGGCGCAGGCCGAAGGCGACGTTCTCGTAGATCGTCAGGTGGGGAAAGAGGGCGTAGTTCTGGAACACCGTGTTGACCTGGCGCTGGTAGGGCGGCAGCCAAGTGACATCCTCTCCGTGGAGCTCGATCAGGCCCGACGTGGGCTGCTCAAACCCGCCGATCATCCGCAGCGTCGTGGTCTTGCCGCAGCCCGACGGGCCTAGCAGGCTGAAGAACTCGCCCGGGAGGACCTCGAGGTCGATATGGTCCACCGCCAGCACATCACCGTAGGCCTTGG